>CAYNNJ010000130.1:0-1524 GCA_964398755.1 uncultured Bdellovibrionales bacterium | reverse complement strand
GAAGGAGTAGCATAAACGTAGCATTAATAGTGCTTACGCTCTCAGTATACCACTCTCACCACTGCCCAAGCAAAAACCGCCCCGGAGGGCGGTTCGGACTATTTTACATTTTTCCGGCGACGGAGGAGTGCTCCGGCGGTCTTGAGACAGATGATCACATCGAGCCAGAGTGACCAGTTTTCGATATAGAAAACATCGAGCCGGTACTCATCCTCAAAAGCGAGGTCCGAGCGACCTGATACCTGGGCCATTCCCGTCACGCCCGGGCGGATAGTGAGGAGTCGTCGGTGATACTCTGCATACCGATCTACTTCCCGTTCCTGGTGTGGTCGTGGGCCAACGAGTGACATCGTCCCCTCGAGGACATTAAAAAACTGAGGGAGTTCATCGAGCGAAAACCGCTCGATGAAAGCACCTACCTTCATCTTGCGTGGGTCATCCTTGATCTTGTAGAGGATACCCCCTTTTCGGACGTTCTTTTCTTCGATCAATTGCCTCTCAAAGGCGATTGCTTCCGCCATGTGAGGATTGTCTTTGGTCACACAGTACTTCCACTGCATATAGCGGAATTTGTAGACAAAGAACTTGACCCCATTCTCGCCGATACGTTCATTTTTGTAGATGATCGGTCCATCCGGATCCTCAAGTTTGATGAGGATGGCGACCACCAGCATCACTGGAGAAAAGAGTACCGTAAGGAAGAATCCAGCGACGATATCATAGGCGCGCTTGAGCACCCGGCCCCAACCATCGAGTGGCGTATGCTGAAACTCGATAAGCGGTTCTCCATTAAAAATCTTCATCGAAAAACGGGGCGTCTGGAGCGTCGTCGGAAAATACTTGTAGGTAATATTGTTGATCTGGCAGTAGTCAAAGAGCTTTTCCTGTTCATCATCCGTCAGTGTCGGGTCGCCCACGATGATTTCATCGACACCCTTCTCGGCACGGATTTCCTTTACCTGGACCACACTCGCCGTATCGATCTGATCGACGACGCGATAGCCCAATTGTTTGTTCTTGGTGAGGAGCTTGCGAAGCGCATACACCTTTTGGTTGGACCCAATGAGAAGAATACGGTGGATACCGACATTTCGATTCACCAGAAACCACTTTTGGATACGCTGGATGATGTACCGAGCGAGAACGACATAAACAATGGCAATCGCCCAGCCGACAACAATCACGAAGCGCGAAGAGAACCACTCACGGTTCAAGAAAACAGCCAGAATCAAAATAATAAGACCGAGAGTGATGGCCCGAGCCACACCATAGACTTCTTTCGAGAAACTTCGGGTCGCCCTCATGGTGTAGAGACCTTCAAAGGCGATCACCACGAGAAAAAGCGGGGTTACCGACAGAGAAAAGATGAGGTAGTCATCAAAGGAAATATTGAACACGCGTGAGACATAACCCTCGAACATCGGCAGTCCACGGAGGAAGTACGCCGAAATCGCCGCGAGGACAATCATAAGAAAGTCGACCGGCACCTGCGCTGTACTGAAGTAAATTTCTGATCGCTTCATA
>CAYNNJ010000129.1:0-1551 GCA_964398755.1 uncultured Bdellovibrionales bacterium | reverse complement strand
TATACATAGGCTTGGAATCTAGGGTACGTGATTCCAAGGTATTGAACCATAACGTGGGGTTGACAAGATTGTCAGGAGGTGCTATAATGTATCTTAAAGTTCTTTGAGTTGCAGGTGATTTGATTGGTGGACAAGTGTGGCTAGTGTTGGCCATAGCTGTCCATCAACCAAAGGAGCTTTATGAGCCATCGCAACCAAATGTAGAGTCACAACCGCGGCGTCCACTTGCCAGTGGAAACCATCCTAATAAACTTGAGGAGGAATCCCATGCTATGACGATTGATTCCGGGGAGCCCGCGGCAGCCCCCACTTGGCCCGAGCAGTCATCCGATTGCCCGGGCCGTGTCATTTCTATTGGCTTTTGACCCCGTCACCGTTTCTGTATACCAGTACAGTGGGCGATGCTCTAAAATACGTATTTCTGGCTCGTTGAGCGGAGTCGGTTTTGTAGAGTTTTTCTCAGAAAAGGTGCGGGGCTAGACAGAAGAGAGCGAAAAAGCTAGACTGGACTTACAGAGTTACCTCTGTTTTTTTGTTGAAAATATGGCCAATTTCACTCTTACCTTGCAGGAACAACGAGCGGTTGCCGACGGCACCGAGCTCTTTGTGTTTGATAAACCAGCCGACTTTACTTTTGAGGCGGGGCAGTATATCGCTATGATGCTCTCGAATCTCGTCGCCCCAGATACTCGGGCCGGAGTCCGGTCGCTCTCGATCGCCTCGGCTCCCTGTGAGGAGAACCTGTACTTTGCCATGCGCCGGAGTGACAGTGGGTTCAAGCAAACGATGTTTGCGCTCCGTCCCGGAGACACGGTTGCGGTCACCAAGGCGATTGGTCACTTCACCCTCTCGCATGCCGGAGATAATCTCCCGATCGTGTTTCTCATCGGTGGCATCGGTATCACCCCGGTCCGAAGTATCTTGAAGCAGGCAGAGCATGAGGGGAGTACTCGTTCGTTTATGCTGTTTTACTCCAACCGTTTCGAAAAGGACGCTGCCTTCCATGAAGAACTGAGAGAGATCAAGCTCCCGAACTATCGGTATGTAACCACGCTTTCTCAGGAGACCACGCCTTGCGCTGATACGAATGAGGAGCGAGGCTATATCTGTGCCGATATGCTCCGGAAGTATGTGCCGGATGTCCATGGCGTGTGGTTCTATCTCGTCGGGGCGCCAGCCTTTATTGAGGCGATGGAAAAGATGCTTACCGAGATGGGAGTAGCCAAGGAGAAGCAGGTCTGTGATCCCTTTACTGGGATGGCCACAGCCACGCAGATGAAAAAGTAGCAAAGAATACAATTGAAGTAATGCGGGCGTCGTATACTGGTATTATATCAGCCTTCCAAGCTGAGGAAGTGGGTTCGATTCCCATCGCCCGCTCAAGAAAGTAAAAACTCAAGCATGCGCTTGGGTTTTTACTTTTCTATTGAGAGTGACTTTCTTTTAGAACTTATCCCAAACGTGTTTCTTCCCCCATACCCTCCCTTTTCTTACCGCTTTCGCGCCATCGAACATTTCTTTGCTCGCTTCGCCGAACAGGGAGCTCACTGG
>CAYNNJ010000128.1:0-1625 GCA_964398755.1 uncultured Bdellovibrionales bacterium | reverse complement strand
CCTCATTCGGGACTCCAAGAAACTCTCGGAAAAGCAACGGGAAAAAATCTACGACCTCATCCACGAGCACTTCTCTGTTGGAGTAGGGATCGTGCACGCTGATACCATCGATCGGATCAATATCCTTGAGGCGACGTTCCTCGCCATGAAAAGCGCCATCGCTTCACTCAGACCGCAATTAACAAAGAATAATCAGCGGGTGCGAGATGAAGATCTCTACCTATTGATTGACGGGAATCAGGAGATTCCCAATCTCTCACTCAGACAGGAGACCGTAGTCGGGGGTGATGGTACAGTCCGGTCTATCGCCGCCGCCTCGATCATCGCCAAGGTGACGCGGGATCGTATGATCCTCGAATATGACCGGGAGTATCCACAGTATGGCCTGGCGAAGCACAAGGGGTACGGGACCAAGGTGCATATGGATGCCCTCCGGAAGTATGGCCCCAGCCCTATCCACCGGATGTCATTCAAACCCGTCCTCCTCTCAATCCCCGAGAACGCCAATAAGAAGTTTTTTGGTAAGTAATGAGAGATTAGTTTTTTGATATTCACGCATTGAAAATTCTGCCGGTCCGGCAGGCAGGGTTTGGAAATTGGGACTTGGAAATTGGAAATTCCCTTCAAACCTTGTCAAAGCTAAAAAAAGATGATACAGTGCTCGTATTGAATAATTGTTGCTAAGAAAGGAAGATTATGGCTCTACCAAAGCAAAGACATACCCGACATCGTCGTGACCGTGCTCGCAAGCAGTACGACGTTACGCTCGTGAATACCCAGGAGTGCCCAAAGTGCAAGGCCCCTGTGCTTTCGCACCGCGCTTGCCCAGCCTGTGGCTACTACAAGGGCCGCGAAGTGGTCAAAATGGCTCCCAAGCTGAAAGAGGCCAAGCAGGCCTAATAAGAAATCGTCGTCAGTACCTCTCGCAAAACAAAAATGGCCAATCGTCACCTTCAAAGATCAGTCGCAATGCAGTCCCTTTTCGAATGGGATTTTTTGGGCAAGCATGATGACAAGGCGCGGGAGATTCTCCGTCACAACATCACCGAGTTTGCACCAGGTCTCGAGGACACGATTTTTGCCGAACACTTGATGGAGGGGACGCTGCGTGAGCGGGCTACTATCGACAAGCTGATTGAAAAATGTGCGCCAGAATGGCCGCTTGATCAGGTGACTGTGATTGATCGCAATGTGCTCCGTCTCGGTATCTACGAACTCATGTTTGGGAATTACGACGAAGTTCCTCCGAAAGTTGCTATCAACGAAGCCATTGAACTGGCCAAGACCTTTGGGAGCGATGCCAGTCCTCGATTTGTGAACGGCGTCCTTGGCACCATCTATCGTGAGATGGGTGAGCCGATGAAGGACGATACCTCGGACAATCACAAGCGCGAGAAGGAAGAGGACAAGAGCCTTCCGACCGAAGAAGGTGAGGAGGCCGTGACCGAGCCACCCAAGAAGACGAAAAAGGCTTCTACCAAAAAGAAGAAGGAGTAAAGCGTTCATTTCATTGACGCTTTTTTCTTAAGAAACGTATGAACAAGGAAATCGATATTGAAAAACTGAAAGACGCGCTCGGGATTACCGTGCGTCAGCAAGCGCTGTTCCAAGAGGCGCTCACCCAT
>CAYNNJ010000127.1:0-1733 GCA_964398755.1 uncultured Bdellovibrionales bacterium | reverse complement strand
AGATGAGCGCATTCCAGAGGAGCCAGAGCATAACACCGAGACCACCCAAAGTACAAAAAAGTATAACTGTCCCCTCCGTTGTCTTGTACCCCTTGGTCTTCCAAACGTGACCAATGATGAGCACCGTCGCCAAGAAAAAAAGGAACCAGCCATCGTAACGCACAAGGGTCGAGAGCATAATCCAAAAGGCTGACTGTACCAAGTAGATGATACTCTCCCGCTTGTACCAGAGGAGAAAATAGTAGCACCCTGCCGTCATAGTCCCAATAAGCATGAGCTCGGTCATGGCGGTCGACTGGAGATAGAGGATGTTGATGTTCAGGGCAAAGAGAGCCACTGCTGCAACGCGAGCGAGCATTGAGGCACCAAGTTCCTTGAGGAAAAAGTAGATGAGGAGTCCCGTCCCGACAAACGCTACCATGGACCAGAGTGCTCCGGCCAATCCTGAATGCCACATAAAGTCACTCCAGATGGTCAGTCCCATGAGCACATGCGTGAGCGGAAGCCACACCGATCCGAGCTGAGCCGCCCCGACGTTCAGTCCCTCCACCACCCGTCGCCCGATATCAAGGTGCGAACGAGCATCGTTGTAAGCCAGCCCTAGTCCGTTATCGAGATAGAAAGAAAAAGTATACACAGAAACTCCCCCCAAAAAAAGCGCGACAAAAAGTGCCCCGTGACGTTCAAAAAACTCGGAAGCCTTCCTCAAAACGTCTCCCGATATTTTCAACTTCAAGGTAAGAAATCTTTCTTTATTCATAGTCACTCTTTCTTATTTACTCCAAGAATCAAACTTACCAAGAGTATCAACCCACTGAGAATAATCAGGGTGCTCACCAATTTATAATACGAAATGGCGCTCATCCTATCACTGAACCATGTCTGATATACGAACGACTTCGATCCGACCGTGTTCAAGTAATCATAGCTCCTCTCATAATCATATTTCTGTACTTTTCCTGTCACTTGCTCAAGTGCCAAGACTTCAGAACGCGGTGGAATAGCGCTCGTCCCCAGTGCACCCAGAGTATTCACCCCTACCGAATACACAAACAACACTGCGAAAAGCAGGAGGAAGATGGGACTGCGCCCAAAACGTGTCAGTACCAGACTGAGACCAACGCACAGGAGAGCATAGGTAGGGATGAGATAACGTGAACCAAAGGCCCAACCACCCCACGGATCACCCCACATAGAGTAGAGGAGGATATTGGCTCCGATACTCGCGATAAGCACCACGGCAATAGCCTTCTCAGTCCTGAGCAGAAAAAATAAACCGAGGATTCCAAGGAGTACTATGGGCGCATAGGTCGTCATGCCACGATCGGGACTGACGAAATGAACATCGAAGCCATTCAGCATGTTTCTCGTTTCAAAAAATCCCACCGCTTTTTTTTCTTTGTCAGCATCGCCCTCTTTGATGTCCTCCGCCATTCCAAGCTGAGCCGATACTGTTTCAATGCTCAAAGGTTCGTGCTGACTCTCAGTACCGACAGACAGGACTCGATCCAGTGTTCCAGAAAGTTGGTACGGACTCCCATTTGAATGGAGGTTAAACCAACCCAGAAAAAAAATAGGAAGAATCATGGTGACAAATGTCAAAACATAGAGTGGCTTCACTTCTATTTCAAAAAATTCCTTCCATCGGTTCACGGAAATGACTCTCGTCAAGGCGTAAAGCCCCACAGGAAACATAAAGAATACATTGGGATTATCTATCACCACTGAAAGGG
>CAYNNJ010000126.1:0-1755 GCA_964398755.1 uncultured Bdellovibrionales bacterium | reverse complement strand
CCGTATTTATTTGAATCGTCGACAGAACCGCCAAGGTGACAACCTGAAGAAAATTACCCAGTCCTACCACGCGATCGTCATCCGGACCTTTCTCAAGTACCTCGCCAAAGAAGACATTCCTGTCCTTCCAGCTGAAAAAATCGAAGTGGGCAAGGCTGAAGACCGACAAATTGACTTTCTTGACTATGATGAGGTCATGCGTCTCATCGAAGCCACCCAAGAAGACAAGCCATCAAAGTCTGGGAGTACCAGGAGTCCAAAATCCTTGCGCGATCGGGCTATCCTCGAGCTCCTCTTTTCTTCCGGACTCCGGGTCTCCGAGCTCGTGGCCCTTGACCGGAACCACGTCAATCTCGACAAGGAAGAATTCAGTGTCCGTGGGAAGGGACGCAAGCTCCGTATCGTTTTTATCTCTCCCGAGGCGAAGCATGCGCTCGCAGACTACCTTGAGGCCCGCTCTGATGTCGATCCCGCCCTCTTTATCTCCTATCCCAAGCAGGGCCTCGTGAACCAAAAGAATCGCACTCGTGACACCATGCGCCTCACCACGAGGAGCATAGCCCGCATCGTGAAGCACTATGCCACCAAGGCCGGAATCCTGAAAGATGTCCACCCTCATACACTCCGCCACTCATTTGCAACCGATCTCCTCAGAAATGGGGCCGATATCCGCTCGGTCCAGGCCATGCTCGGTCACGCTTCTATCACCACCACCCAGATCTATACCCACGTCACGAACGAACGCCTCAAAGAAGTCCATCAGTCCTTTCACGCCAAAAGAAAAAAGAAGTCATAAGACTTCTTTTTTATTCTTTACTGTTTCTTGAGAGGTGCAACGCCGAGCATCATTTTTTTGACGCCAGCACGCTTGAACGCGATGGTAGCGAGTGACCCGGCTATGGAGACGATGAGTCCTCCACCAAACTGCGGGTGTTCCACCATATCACCCGGACGCACATCCCCTACCGCGAGCGGTGTAACATCTATCGGATTCTTGTCTTCTGATTTTTTAAGTGCTTCAGCGAGTGATCCAATTTTTTTGGTCGCCATCGGAAACGAATGAAATGAACGCGTATGACGTTTCCCCATCATCCCCGAACGTTTCATCTCCTTTTCTTCAATGAGATGAGCCGGAATTTCTCCGATAAACCGTGACGGCGGGTTGACCTGGGTCGAACCAAAGATTGTGCGCTGCTCGGTATAAAGGAGGCACACTTTTTCCTTGGCCCGAGTGAGCCCGACATACATGAGACGTCGCTCCTCCTCCATCTCGGTGGGCGAGAGGGCACTCCGTGAGTGAGGAAAGACGCCCTCTTCGAGTCCGAGTATAAAGACAAATGGAAACTCCAGTCCCTTGGCGCTGTGCACTGTCATGACATGGACAGCAGCGCTCTCCTGATTGATATCATCCGTGTCCGATGAAAGCGCTACTTCTTCGAGAAAGCGTTCAATGGCTTGGTCGAGACTGGCATCACTATACTTTTTGGCAACAGACAAGAGTTCCCGTACGTTCTCTTGGCGTACCTCGCCCTCACTCGTCCCATCGGAGAGGCTATCGAAATACCCACTCTCTTCGGTAAGGAGCCCCAACAGATCGGTGAGCTTGAGATCGGGACGGGCCTCCATAGTGGCTCGAATCTTGAGAAAGATGTCAGCGAACTGTTTGATAGCTTTGATTTTGCCATCCCGGAGGTCGCTTGATTCACTCGTCATGGTGTAGGCCGCTTCGAGCACCCCAGTATCATGCTTCCGGGA
>CAYNNJ010000125.1:0-1768 GCA_964398755.1 uncultured Bdellovibrionales bacterium | reverse complement strand
ATGTCGATCGCTCGATTATGGATCCGGGTGCCTTTGTGGTAACGAACGTCCATGGGACCTTTGTCCTCCTCGAGGCCGCCAAGAAAAATGGCAAACGCTTTCATCATGTGTCGACCGACGAAGTCTTTGGCGCGCTGGGGAAAGACGACGCCCCATTTGATGAATCAACGCCGTACGATCCACGGAGTCCCTATAGCGCGTCCAAGGCCGCCTCGGACCATCTTGTCCGCGCCTACTTCCATACCTATGGCCTCCCGATAACCATCTCCAACTGCTCCAACAACTACGGACCTTATCACTTCCCAGAGAAGCTGATCCCACTCGCTATCACCAATCTCCTCGAGGGGAAATCGGTACCGGTCTACGGCGACGGTCTCCAGGTGCGTGACTGGCTCTATGTCGAGGACCACTGTCGTGCTATCGACATGATTATTCACCAGGGGAAAATCGGTGATACCTACTGCATCGGGGGCAATGCCGAACGGGAGAACATCGTCATCGTGAAGAAGCTTCTCGAACTCCTCGGTAAGGACGAATCATCTATCGAGTACGTCAAAGACCGCGCCGGCCATGACCGTCGTTACGCGATTAATTTCGCCAAAATTAAAACCGAACTCGGTTGGGAACCCACCGTCACCCTCGAAGAGGGCTTGGCTCAAACTGTCGACTGGTTCAAGCAAAATGAATCCTGGTGGAAGAACGTGAAGAGTGGGGAGTATCAAAAGTACTATACTGATCAGTACGAAAAGAGATAACTTGCAAGTATGGGTTTTGAGAATCAGGAGCCAGTATCTGAGCACGAACACTTTCAGAGAGTCCTGCAACGCATACAGGAAAATCCTGGAGCGTATATTGAGTATCTTCCTGGTTTGCCAAAACATAAGCTTCTTCAGTTCCTGCTTGAAAATAACTATTTGCTTCATGGAACTTCTGCAGACGAAGTTGAGGCGCTGGAACCGCGGCAGGCAAATGATGCCTCAAAGAAGGCGGGGAATCAAATGGCAGTCTATGCAGTAGAAGATCCGATTTTGCCATTATTCTATGCGATAAAGGATCGTAAGCGTCTGCATGGTATGGTTCGTTCTGGGTATTCGACTGATAAAGGCGGAGAGAGAAAGTATCGATTTCAGATTGATGGCACTCGCTCAGAAGATAGTCCTTGGAAAAATGGGGTAGTTCTTGTTTTACCGAAAGCAAGTTTTGAGCAAACAAAAAACGATGATGGAAAACCGACGAGCGAGTGGGTATCACACGAACCAGTGGTGCCGGTGGCACGTCTTCGAGTCACGCCTGAGGATTTCCCGTACTTACATGAAGTAATTGTGACTAAAGAATGATATGAAATTTCTCCTCACATCAGCCGGTATCACCAATCCTTCGATTGAAATGGCACTGTTTGAATTACTTGATAAGCCGGCGAATGAGACCAAGGTAGCCTTTGTACCAACAGCCGCCACACTCGTAGCAGATGATAAAAGCTGGCTCATTGAGGACTTTCAGTATTTTGTGAAACAGGGATTCCAATCCATTGATATCGTGGATATTTCGGCCGTGTCACGGGAGAATTGGGAGAAACGACTTGAGTTGGCCGACCTTCTTGTTTTTGGTGGTGGCGACGAACAGTATCTCGCGCGAGTCATACGAGAGAGCGGAGTGGCTGAGGCATTGCCAGAACTCCTAGAGACTCGAGTCTACATGGGCATCAGTGCGGGGAGTATGGTAGTGGGTAAGCTCCTCCCAAGTGAGCTAACCAAAGTGCTCTGGCCGG
>CAYNNJ010000124.1:0-1776 GCA_964398755.1 uncultured Bdellovibrionales bacterium | reverse complement strand
TATGTTACCGTTAGGCATCCGACGGAAAGAAAAGGAAAAGTCTTTTTGAGAAACTTGAGAAGCTTCCAATCAAGAATCTTTCAAAGTAGCCTTGAAGGCTGAGCGGGCATGGTCTCTGAGCCTGTCGAAGAGGAGTGAGGACTTCAAAGCAATCTGGACACCACGCTGGGGTGGCCAGATGGTACTTTGAAAGGTTGCTTGGTTGGGAAGTTTCTTTTCTGTTGGGACAAAACGCCCGAAGAAACTACCCTCGGATGATAGCGAGGAGTTCAGCTTGCTTTTCAGCCATGAGTTCGGGGGTGTTGGCCTCGAGGTTGAGGCGGAGCAGGGGCTCGGTGTTGGATGGGCGGACGTTGAACCACCAGTCCGGATATTCCACCTTGAGACCATCAAGTTCGTGTTGCTTGCCATCGGCATACTTCTCCTTGAGCGTAGCGAGCACGGCATCCTTGTCGTGGACTTCGCTATTGATTTCGCCTGAGTGGTAGTATCTTTTTACCTCTGCCATGAGCTCGGAAGCCGTCTGACCGGTTTCCGCCATGAGATTGAGGATCATTATCGCTGCGAGCGTACTGGCCTCAGCATTGTAGTTTTCTTCGAAGTAGTAGTGTCCGGAGAGTTCGCCACCAAAGACGGCTCCTTCCTCGGCCATTTGTCTTTTGATAAAAGCATGACCCACGCGACATTCGAGGGCTCGGCCGCCTGCTTCCTCGACTACTTCTTTGATAGCGCGGGATGATCGGAGGTCGTAGAGGATAGTCGAACCAGGCTTGGCTCGTAGAATCGGTTTGGCGATAAGCGCAGGAAGGATGTCCATCGACATGGGTTGACCCAGTTCATCGACAAAGCCCACCCGGTCAGCGTCCCCATCATAAGCGATGCCGAGGTCAGCCTTTACCTCGGTTACTTTGGCCCGGAGCTCGTCGAGAGTCTCGGTTTTGAGCGGATTGGCTTCGTGACACTCGAAAGGATGCTCCAGGTCGTTATAGAGATTGACGACCGAGAGGTTGTCGGCGAACTGTTCGTAGATAGGGAGCTCATAGACGCCCATGGAGTTCGCAGTATCGATCGCAATGGTGAAGTGCTTGCCTTTGAAGTCAGCAAAAGAAGCGAAGTAGCCATAGTAAGCCGGCTTGATGTCTTCGCTCCGCATCGTGCCACGCTCGCTTACCTCACCCCATTCTTTACGGAGGGCGAGGTCACGGATTTCGCGGAGACCGGTACTTTCTCCCACCGGGACGGCGCCACGGAGGGCAATCTTGAGTCCATTGTATTCCGGGGGATTGTGGGACGCGGTGAGTGAGACCGCCGCGTCGATATCGAGGCGGCCAGCCGCAAAGTAGACCATCGGGGTGGTGATGATACCGAGATCGATGACATCAGCTCCACCGTCCATCGCCCCATGAGCAAAGCTCTCAAAGAGGCTTGGGCTTGAGGCGCGGATATCACGACCGACACCCAGGACCTTGGGGCGGAGGTGCTCCACGACGGCACGCCCGATGTGGTAGGCGTCGTCTTCATTCAGTTCAGTGGGGTAAATACCACGGATGTCGTAGGCCTTGAAGATCTCGGGCTTCATAGCGTTTGTGATGGTTACTAAGAGGGATTATCGCCCCTAGTATAGCATTCTCCTCTGGGGTTGACAAAATACTGAAAAAGGAGTATAATGGTATGTTCAGTGCATTCTGTGCTGATCGGGTTCTTTTGTATCTGTAACTGGCCATTTCGGCCACAACCGGGCCTTTAAAGCCCAAGGAGTCAGTGATGAAAGTCAAA
>CAYNNJ010000123.1:0-1850 GCA_964398755.1 uncultured Bdellovibrionales bacterium | reverse complement strand
AGAATCCGGCCCTCTATGTCGATGTGAACGTCATGGGGACGACGCTTCTT
The DNA here is from genome assembly GCA_964398755.1 of uncultured Bdellovibrionales bacterium. Taxonomy (GTDB): domain Bacteria; phylum Patescibacteriota; class Minisyncoccia; order Moranbacterales; family UBA1568; genus UBA1568. The sequence goes on along the minus strand of CAYNNJ010000123.1, from coordinate 1,800 downwards.
CTTGATCTCTCGGTCAAGTACGGTGTGAAGAATTTCCTCTATGCCTCATCATCGTCGGTTTACGGCAACAACAAAAAAGTGCCGTTTGCGGAAACTGATCCTGTTGATACCCCTATCTCTCCCTACGCCGCGACCAAAAAGGCGACCGAGCTCTTGGCACACGTGTACAGTCACATCCATGGACTGCCGACGACTGGCCTCCGATTCTTTACGGTGTACGGTCCATGGGGTCGTCCTGATATGGCCCTCTTTGATTTCACACGGGCTATTTTTGCTGGCGAGACCATCAATGTCTACAATCGTGGCAACATGACCCGCAACTTCACCTATATCGATGACATTGTATCGGGGATCCTCACCTGTCTTGATAAGAACCTCCCGTGTGCCGTCATGAATATCGGGGGCGATAAAGAAGAAAAGCTCACGCGTTTTATCGAAGTCATCGAGAAAAATGTCGGGAAGGTCGCCAAGAAAAAACTGATGCCTATGCAACCGGGTGATGTCCCGTCAACGGTGGCGGATATCAAGCGCCTGCGCAAACTGGGCTGGAAGCCAACCACTCGGATTGATGAAGGTATCAAAAACTTCGTCGACTGGTATCGCGACTATTTCAAGATATAGTCTGATTCTCTGAAAAGAAAAAGAGGCGGCCGGTATCCGGTCGCCTTTAACTTCGCTTTGAAATCCTACTTTACCGTGCTCGACGCTCGGCAATCGTCTTGATGATGTGACAGGAGTGTCTCGGGATCGCAAAGAATCCGTCGAGTCTCATATCCTGCCAACTCCGTCCGACGTCAAACGTGTTCCAGTACGTTTGCATCAGTGGGCGGCTCCGCATGGCTCGAAGTGCTTCCTGTGTTTGGATTAAAACGCAGTCTGGTCTGTCCCCAAAGATCTGACCGTCCATGAACTTGAGCTGAAGCCAAGCAGTGAGTTGCCCAGGAGGGTGGTGAAATACACCGTTTACGTGAGCGGGAACCCTGACTACCCGCACCCGAACGAGTTGCACAGGGGCGTGAGTCATTTGGTCTCCTTGAGTGTAGCACCATCGGAACAATTTCCGGTGGCATCACCTCAAGGCGACAAAGAAGTATCTCACAAAAGGGCATATCTGTAAAGGCTTGCTCTGTCAGAAAATGGTATTTTCGAGTAGAATACGGGTATCGGATGGCGTGTGTCTACCATTGACAAAGTGTCTATTTTGTGCTAAAATAGACCGTTAACCGTTCTTTTCCAGGACAGATTGGATTATCGCGCGGCCAAGCCCTGAAAGGGGTCTGGAGCGAGGAAAGTCCGGACACCGGACCACCGCGAAAGCGAGTGGTAGGGGTAATGGGTAACCCCCATACGTCGTAAGACGCGAGGTGCGAGCAGAGACGCCTGGTGCGAAAGTTCCCAGGCAACCCGCAAGGGTTGAGCCTTCCTATAAGCTTAGGGTTTACCCTGAGCGAAGTCGAAGGGTGAAACGGCTAAATCCTTATCTCGGTGCAAGGTCGTGCCTAGATCCTCTTGGAGCTCAAGAGGGGACGGGAGAACTGCAAAGATTCAGCTGGCAACAGCTGAACAAGATAAATGATAATCGCCCTGATCCGTCAATCGGTGGAGAGGGGTACAGAATCCGGCTTATAGATCTGTTTTGGAAAAGAATGGTTAAGAAAAAAAGATATGAACCCCGTTAGAGTTTCGAGTACTTCTTGCATGAGAAGCTAGCAAGCTAATGAAGCTAAAAGCTAAGAAGCTGTTTCTATGAAGCGATCAGAAATTTACTTCAGTACAGCGCAGGTGCCGGTCGACTTTCTT
>CAYNNJ010000122.1:0-1889 GCA_964398755.1 uncultured Bdellovibrionales bacterium | reverse complement strand
TGAAGCACATCCCCATAAAGGAAAGAATGGCGAGAGCCTTGGCCTGAGTATACGACTGGTGCCGGTAGCCATACCAAGCGAGCGAGAGGAGAATCGGATAGACGACGAGGGCGACCCACGGAAAGGGGATGCCGAAGACACTCGAGAGTGGATGACGGAGTACCTCACTACAGGAGTTAAAGGTCGAGAAATCACAGAACGAGGTGAGCCCCAACGGATCCACATAGCGAAAGTAATACGCCTTGTAACTCAAGTAGGCTGCATTACAGAGAGCAATCACTGCGAGGATACTGATAGTACGATACTGTTTCATACATGAGGCTTAAGTAATTTCATCCTTAGGATAGCATATTCTCCAACGAATAATAAAAAAACTGCCTCCTTGCAAATGCAAGGGGCAGATCGGCGAGGACGTGTGTCACACCCGAAGGAGTGCCTTGTCCCGATAGAACGCATGACCGACGCTGAAAAACGCGCCGAAGGTCAAAACCCAGACAAAGAGCGTGAGCGCTGTCCACCAGGGTCCATTTAACCGGTAATAGGGCGAGAGGAGGCGACCAGCGGCATCGACATCGGGCAAGGCAACGAGGAAGAGGCCTAGAAGACCACCGTAGAGCAGCATCGCCCACTGGGCACCATCAATGGCGAGCTCCTTCAGGTCCTCTCGGCGTCTGACCACGCCATAGGAGGCCGCGGCAAAGCCAAGAGCCGTCGCCATGACGGTATTGGTGAAGGCAGTGGAAATGAGTCCAATCAAAGCCGCCACCAAGGTCAGGGAGAGCTTTCCTGATGACGTAACAGGTGACTCCCGCAACGGAACGAGCACACTCCTTAAGGCCCCAAGTGACCGTGCTGCCACCAACCCGAGAAAAGCTCCTCCGAAACCAGCATGCCACCAGTACGAAACCGGCGGCGCGAAGAAGTCGCGGTACAGGTAGGCGATGCACGGACCACCCAGAGCTCCACCGACGCTCATCCAGAACTGCTCGCTCCTGGTCCGAGGAAGGAACCAGAAAGTGAAAATGGCCACTATTGCCACCCACATCACAAACACAGGGTAGTACCACTGTGCCGAATTCGGAACGGAAAGCATGATGCGTCTCCAGTTGTTAAAGAATGCCTCGAGCATAGTGAATGGAGGGGTGATTTTCAAGACTCAATAAAACCGCCCCATACAGGGACGGTCTTACTTTTTTGAGCTGGATGGTAGGTATGGTCAGGACTGAAGTTTTCAAAATTTGTAGTATAGAAAAAGTTCGACCGCCACGCTACGTAGAGAGTGGCGGCACAAGCTAGCCAATGACCCCCGTCAGGCTTCCTGAGCAACAGCCTTTTCAAAAGCTTGAATTGAAGCCTTGCGTCGATCGAGTTCGGCCCGTGAACCTTCCAGCAAGCCTCTGAGCTCTCTGATCAGTCTCTTGCGGAAATCCCATACATGCTCAGAGGCCTTGCCTGCGTAGGGATAGTACACAAAGCCAGTTTGGTACCGTCCCAGTCCCTCACCGGAGACCACGAGGCCAACAAGGAGGCCATCCGCCGAGTCCTCAGAACTGGAGAACCCAATCGTGATCACCTCGATGAACTTGTCAGCTTCGTCGATGTGGCCAACTGCTCCCCAGACCACAGAGAAGAAATCTGCCAAAGTCACTGGCGACTGACGCCGCGGGTAGTGCACGGTTCGGTTAACGCTAATCTTCATCACGAACTCCTTCTGGTGCTAAGCACCGTAATGTCTACCCCTCTAATGGGATAGATATTATTTTATATAATACTTTTTAAACTTTGTCCACCCCAGTTCGACTCCGTTTTGGGGTAATAAAAAACAAGGCTCTGATGAGCCTCATTTTTGACTGAGCGGGTAAGGGGAGTCCTCCGCGCTCCGACGCGGA
>CAYNNJ010000121.1:0-1979 GCA_964398755.1 uncultured Bdellovibrionales bacterium | reverse complement strand
TTAATTTTTCGGAAAAATATCATCCCGACTGGCATGTTCGAGCGGGAACCTTTCGATTCGTAGATACATTTATTGTTCCAGGGTATGATGTCCCGGGCAGTGAGGCACGGCGGAATGAATTTGGTCTCATGTCATTTGTCATTGATCCGACCGCTCTCAAAGCGGGGGAAGAAGTTTCTCGGACTCATGAGGATGGGAGTGTTGATGTCGTTCTGACGCTGTATTTTTCGGCCCAAAAGTACTATTTACTCGGACTCTTTTTGGGCTTTTCTACCATACTTCTGTGTTTTTTTCACATAGTGTATACTAATCTTAGAGGAAATAATGGCTTAACGAAGAGAAAAAAACTATGAATCAAGAAGCGGTACGAAAGTCGTATGAGCGTGCACCGGTACTTCCTCTTTATGGATCACTGCGGACCATCGTCCGTCTGGTCGGCGCGCAACGTGATGTGCTCGATGTCGGATGCGCAAGCGGGTATCTCGGTAAGCTCTTGATTCCGCACGGTCACCGCGTTTATGGGATTGATGGCAACGAGAAAGCAGTGGAGGAGGCGCGGGGCTGGTATGATGGCGTACTCTGTGCCGATTTAAATAAGCATGATTTGGCAGCTCCTTTTCAAGGAAAAACTTTCGACACTATCATCTTTGCCGATGTTTTGGAGCATCTCCTGGAACCAGAGGAAGTGCTACGATATTTTCGTCGACTATTGAAGACAGACGGGAAAATAATTGTTTCGCTTCCAAATGTGGCTTTGTGGCGGGTGCGTCTCAATCTCCTTTTGGGCCGGTTTGACTACGCTGATTATGGTGTCCTCGATCGGACCCATCTCCACCTGTACACCTTTGCCTCAGCACAAAGGCTGTTGGAGGGTGCCGGATATCGCGTCACCGCTACTCATCCAGCCATGAACCTCTTTGGTTTCGGGGTACTCACAGATTTGTTCCCATTTCTCCGTTCGCTCCTCGCTATTCATATCATTCTCGAAGCCGTGCCTGACCATGATCCTGCTCCGACCGCTCTATGATGTTGAATCTCGATACGATGACAAATTGGTGGATGAGGTTTCGTCCGTACGGTATTGTACTTCTGGTTTTTGTCATTTTTGTCGGTTACGAGTCCCGGGTGGCGACCCATGGACAATCAGAAGCCAAGCGTTCCGTTCAAGAGGAGTATTTTTCAGAAGAAAAGCCGACCCTCAGTCTCGCAACACCGGAAAAAATGTATGAGCATTTTATTCAGGCCAAGGCAGGGGATGTCTTTCGACTCGGGTTTGTGGCGCGTTCCCGTACGAGAGAAGAGATTGATGTCGTGCTCCAGTCGAGCTTGGGTGATCGGGTAACGGTGGGACAGGTGACGGTTCAATCGTCAAGCGATAATGCATATTATGAAGTAGTATTTTCGGTTCCCAATCGGGCTGAAGATATTTTGCTTCATCTCTCATCACCGGCGGATTCCCGACCGAAAGGGGAATGGCTACAGCCAGAAGTGTTTCTCTCCTCGGTTTTTATGTCACGGCTGGATGTGAATAGTCTCGGAGGCGCTCGTTCTTTGCTTCCGACACGGTACGGTCTCTCACAGTCGGACGAGGCTGTGCTTGAGCAGAGTGACATTCGATAAAAAAAACGCCTCGTTTGGTCATTTGAGGCTCCCGGGGATTCGCTTGAGGCGCTCCTCATTCCCGAGTCTTTACTTTCATATGATGGAGTTTTTTCCTTGAGTGCGAGAGGGAGAGATACCCGGCCCGAGTTACTCACAGAGGCTGTGCTTGATGCAACTGTGCGTGAAAATGCCCGTGTTCGATCGGGAAAATATCGACTCCCTTTTGTTGTGCCGCTGAAACGAGGGGAGCGGTACGAACTCGAGTTTGAGCCAAGAGCTGATGATCCTCTGACACGAGATTCTTCAGATGTTAGCGTTCTTATAGCATATCGTTCACTCACCACGATTGAGGGCGGGAAAACCATGCTGAATTTCGC
>CAYNNJ010000120.1:0-2034 GCA_964398755.1 uncultured Bdellovibrionales bacterium | reverse complement strand
AGTATCTCGAAGAATACCGATTAACTAATCCGCCAAATGTGTGTGCTTAAAACAGCGCCACTTATTTTTGACGCACCAAAAAACCAGAGCTTCCGCTCTGGCTTTTTGCTTTATACTGTCGGGCTGCCGGGAATCGAACCCGGCCTACATCCTCCGGGGAATATTTTCATCGTCATTGTCGGAGTAGGCAGAATCCCTGTCCGCCTTTGGCGGAGAACTCGAACTCAAGTTCCAGGGAATTTAATAATTGTCGGGGCGTCGAGAATCGGACTCGAACTACAAGACCCCCAGCCTTGCGTACTACCACTATACTACGCCCCGTGACCGACAATTCTACGAAAATTATAAATTTTCTAAAATTCCCGTGAAAGTAAAACTATTTACTTTCACCCCCCAGCCTTGCATACTACCACTATACTATACCCCGACAATGAAGATGAACGCTTCGCTAAAATTCCCGCTCAAGCAAAATCGTTTGCTTGAGCCCCCATGCACGCCCGATATATTTACCCGCCTCTGGCGGGCTACAGCCCGCTTTTTTGAATACCTAAGGAGCCTAACAAAATTTTGAGCAAATGAAAAGAGGCACCGCGTTGGATGCCCCTGGTTTGGGTGCCGGGTGTTACCGGCTAGCTGCCGAACGGCGTTCGCTTCCAGACGAAGCCATGCTCGGCGGCGCGTTGGCGAGTATCGGCCAGATTCGGATTGATGTCATCAGACCCTTCAATCCGTTCCTGAACGCGATGCAAGCGTTCGCGTTGTTCTGGAGTGAGCTCAGTCGATAGCTCGCCTTCGCCGAGATTGGACTCGGTGGTATTGGTCATGCTGATCTCCTCAGAAGTTGGTGCCAGTTGCGAGCGCAGGCTCGACATTGGCAGGAGTATGAACGTGACGCTGGACGAAGATTCGATACAGCGACGAAATGCCGTCCCGCGGTATCGGCCTCGGACAATTCCCTGCCCGGATGGAGTTCTGGCAAGCCATCCCTCCTTCCTGGGTCAAGATGCATGATGGGTTGTGGACTCTGCAGTTCCAAGCCATCGTTTCTTTTCTAGAATTGGGCATAGGCGCCCCTCTCAATGAAATGAACTACACCCCGCATGCGCAGGGACCCTGGGAGGTGCGTCGGTCGGACGTCCCTCGAAGTTGTACCAATGGCTTGTGGCGCACTGATAGACGGCATTATACGCTTGATTGACCACTTTGTCAATGGTCAAAAAAATCCTTATTTTGAGCTCTAAACAGTACATACAAAACAAAAAAGACCCCCTCATAGGAGTCCTTTTGTTGGTAGAGTGGAGATTACTCCAAGATACCATCAAGGTTCACATCGTAGAGCACCTGCTCTTGAACGAGACGGTAGTTGATGATATCAGAGGGTTTGAACCAAATCGGGATTTCCCGCTCTGCCTCTTCTGGGCTATCAGAACAGTGGATGAGGTTCCGGACGGCGCGATTGTCGATGCTTGAGAGAGCGTAAGAGTCAACGGTCATATCACCACGAATGGTTCCCACATCAGACGTTGTCGGCTCAGTCCCACCGACGAGCTTCTTCACGATAGCCACTGACTGGTTGCCCTCAATCACGGCTGCGAGGACTGGACCAGAGGTAAAAAAATCGACGTTTGCTTGAATAATGTCTTTCCCGTATTCTCTAGCTTCCTTTTCAATCGGGAGATTCTGAGCAGTCCGGTCATCCACGACGCGCGTCCCCTTTTTCAAGAACCATTCTTCGTCTTTGTTGTAGTGCTTCCAGCACTGGTCAGCCTCTGGGAGGAGAAATTTGACCGCCACAAACTTGAGGCCAGTGCGTTCGATACGCATGAGGATCTCGCCCATGAGCGATCGCTGGATGCCATCGGGCTTTACGATGATGAGGGTGCGCTCCTTTTTCGGATGGGTAGCCATACACGTTTTGAATCTAAAAACTTACACGAGTAATTATCATAGATAATTATGACACGGAGCGTCATTCTTGGCAACTCGGTGACCTTTTTCTAAGTCGGAAAGTAGTATAGCGGGCTTTCTCCCCTT
>CAYNNJ010000119.1:0-2188 GCA_964398755.1 uncultured Bdellovibrionales bacterium | reverse complement strand
TTGCGGATGGGGTGTTCACCCCTCGGGCGTTTGAGGGCTCTGGGGATAAGGCCTATGGGGCGACGTTTCTGGTTGAACCGGGGAGCGACAATGACAAGCTCGTGTGGTCGGCGATTAAAGAAGCCTGCAAAAAAACGTGGGATAAGAAAGCCGACACGATGCTTGAGAGCCTCAAGCACAGCACGAAAGATTTCTGCTATTACAAGGGGGATCTTAAAGACTATGACGGCTTCACCGGGAAGATGGCGCTGCGAGCAAAGCGGCAGGAGAAGAAGGGGTCACCACTGGTGCTTGACCGTGATCGGAGCAAGCTCTCGATCTCCGATGGCCGCCCGTATTCTGGATGTTATGTCAACGCGAAGGTGCAGCTCTGGGCGCAGAAGGATAAGTATGTCGGTGTGCGCTGCACACTTGTCGGTGTCCAGTTCGTGAAGGACGGGGACGCGTTCGGCGGTGGCGGACCAGCGACGGCGGATGGCTTTGAAGCGATGGAAGAAACCGACGAGAATTTTGACGATCTCTAACAAGGAGTCTTTCCAATGATACTGACTGGTGAACAGATTGTGAACGCGATGAACGCGCTGGTGACCATTGGGACTCGACCGACCTGTCTTATTCCAGGCATGGCGAAGTTCGCGCTGGCGAAACAGCACGACCTCCTGTTGCCCACGTATAAGGAATTGATGAAGAAGCAACAGGAACTCATTCAGATGTATGGGGAAGAGTTGTTCTCGGATGCCGAGCGGACGAAACCCACCGGAGAATGGGGGATTAAGGATCTGGCAAAGAAAGCCGAGTACGACAACGCGTGGGGAGAAATCGCGAAAGTGGAATACGATTTATCCATGTTAGTGCCGATACCTCTTGATATGTTTGGGAACGATCCGCGTGGATTAGAAATGCGGGATTTTGTGCTGCTCGGCCCTTTGGTCAAAAACGGTGACCCGGGGATCATGACACAGGGGGAGTTATTTAGTGAGGTGAAGTGATGCTCTGTCTCTACGCGAAAAACGATCCTGGTTACCAAGAGATCGACTACTCCGCGTTGACCAATGAGCAGGCGATTGCGATTGCCAATCTCATTCATCAAGTCTTAGTCGATCACTCTGAGATACGGCAGGTGGCGGTGTTCTCGATGCGCCTGTCACAGGCCCTGCGGCATATCGAGCCGAAGGTGGTCACCGTGAGGGACCTCAAAGAGAAGCCGTTGAGCAGTTGGCGTGAGCATACGTTCATTGACAAACACCTGTATACCGAACTCCGGGAGACAATGCGCCCATTTGGCGTACGCCTCCCAGCGTGGGAATTGTTACCATGACCTTGTCACCTTTCCAGACAGGCAGGGTTATTGGACGACTGAATCGTCATCTCGGATGGTTTCAGTCCATGGATGAAGCGAGAGCGTTATGGGAGTGGTTAGGGTGGTCATGGGAGCAGTTAATGCAGGAAATGTTGAGCTATACCAGACGGAAGTTTCGGCATTTAGCACTGATCTTTCCAGAGTCTCTAGAGGAATTTATCAAAGACACAATTCATTAACGATAGAAAGGTATTGCCATGGGCGAGAACATCGCAGTTCAGAAACCGAAACGTGTGCGTGCCAACTATACGCCGACCTTTTGCCAAGTTGAGCGGGGGTCCGGCCCTTTTTCCATTACGATCAAAGGCGATCTTGCGGAGAAGATCCGCGCCTGCCACGCCGTGTCTCGCGGCTCCTCGTTACAAGAATGGTGCGAGGGGGTGCTGGACAATTTTGTGCGAGAACATCGATCAGGGACGTTTCGACCGGATCCAACCAGACATTGGGATCGGAATGGGGAAGATTCTGATTATGTGACGGAATGAAATTTTATCCAGATCGTGAATACCAAACCGTGGCGTGGAAGTTTATTCAACAAAAGCCAAAGCTCGGCCCAACCCGCGCCGGTAGAACGGTGCGGGTGAAGCTGATGCTGAAACGACTCGAAGCGGAGCTGAAGAAAGCAAAGGAGGGGCGATGACATTCTTGATTTGGTCATTGGCGTTTTTAATCGGTATTGGGGTGGGGTACTTTTTACGGTACAGAGAGACGGTGGGCGACGAGCCTCATACCTGGGACTACAGTCTCGTATCGTACGTACGTGAACATGCGGAATGGAGTTTCAAAACCTTTGGTCCTTCAACCGGTCATGATCATGAGCGGATCTGC
>CAYNNJ010000118.1:0-2190 GCA_964398755.1 uncultured Bdellovibrionales bacterium | reverse complement strand
ACTCCTTATTTCCCGTCCGCGGAAGTACCCACATCCGGGCGGGTTCCTCTTACTTCTTTTCCTCTGGAGCTGGTTCGGTTTCAGCGTCCTTTGGGGCCTCTGTAGCTCCTTCTGGTTTGGCTTCACCAGCGGCTTGCTTGCCCGAATCGACTGCCTCAGTCGAAGCGGGTTCGGTTTCGGTCTCATTTTTAACGACATCGAGGGAATCAATTAGAGCGACGACTTCCTGGGCAGTCTGCAGGTGGCCGTAGTTACGAAACGTGCCACGACCAAAGGTATTGTTCATGAGTCGGCCAAAAGGCAAGATATTACCATCAAGGGAAGCCTGGGTCACCATGTCGAACATCGCTTCGCTAGCCTCTGCCTGTTCTTTCCCAGGGAAAGCGTCTGGATTCTTCTCATGGATTTTATCAAACAACTTCCACATCGCCTGACGCTCATGGTAATATGCAAACGGCTTAACACGTGGACGACCATTTTCTGGGTTTATTTCTGATTGAAGAACATCGCCTTGAAGCAAAGTCTCGGGATAACCATGGTTCGGATGACTCTCACAGAACTTTTGAAACTCTTCAAATTGTTGATGTCGCTCTGCCACTACACTTCCAAGCTCTGGATCGTCGTCCTTTGTTTCTAATACAAATCGTCGGGAGTTTTCTTCAGTAATAGCTTCATTAAGAGGCAGGAGGTAATTAAGGTATTCTCCTTGCTCATTAGGACGGCGACTCTTTACCCCGACACCTGTTCTGTAGCCATCAAGAAAAGCTTTTCCATCCCCACTCTGAATCTGAAGAGATTGGTATTGTCCTGCATGGAGAGATTCGTGCTGAATCACGTCGAAACGACCGATACCTTCTTTACCAAGTTCTTCGGCCTCCGTTACTATGGTCTGTTGAGTCATAGCCTCATAGCCACCGGAAGTTCTCAGTGTTGTTTCTCCAAGAGTAATGTGGTCACTATCAATAGTATGTAATTTCTCAGGTGGTAAGGCGATAGGAACAAGTCCGTATTTTGCTCGTAGATTGTTCACATTCTTTTCGGCACGAGCTAACATACGTAGTTCAAACTCTGTTTTTTCGCGCTCGTTTATAAAGGAGGCTGATTGAGCTTTGGCAACAATCTCTTCATGTATACGTTGGGCAGCAACTTGTTCAGATTCAGTTCCACCGACGATTCTTTCGATTTGAGACTTGGCCTTTGGTATTTCTTCCATAGATATCGCGTAATCAATAAAAGCGAGGCGTTATGCCCCGCTTTTATGCTACACCTTATTTTTCCCCTGTAAAGTCGGGAAATTACTTCTTTTCCTCTGGTGCTGGCTCAGTTTCAGCGTCTTTTGGCTCATCCTTCGCCGAGGCTTCGGAATGACTAGCGTCTGCTGTACCTTGGCCTTCTGGAGCTTTAGCGGCAGAGGCTTCAGCGGCTTTGTACAGTTTTTCACCGATCTTCTGAGCGGCTTGGGAGAGGGTCTCGGTCGCCCTCTTGATGGCGTCGAGGTCGTCACCGTTCTTCACTTTGTTGAGCTCGGTGATGGCATCTTCGACTGGCTTCTTCTCATCAGCCGTGATCTTGTCGCCAGCGTCCTTCATGGCCTTCTCGGTCGTGTAGGAGAGCGTATCAGCCATATTGCGAGCTTCGATCAGAGCCTTCTTGTTCTTGTCTTCCTCGGCGTGCATCTCGGCATCTTTCTTCATGCGTTCGATTTCATCCTTGGAGAGACCAGTCGATGATTCGATGCGGATGTTCTGGCTCTTCCCGGTCGCTTTGTCCTTGGCGGACACCGTGAGGATTCCCGAGGCATCGATGTCGAATGTTACCTCAATCTGAGGCACGCCACGAGGAGCGGGCATGATGCCATCGAGGATGAACTGGCCGAGCGACTTGTTGTCAGCGGCCATCTCACGCTCACCCTGGAGGACATGAATCTGGACTGACGGCTGGTTGTCAGAAGCGGTCGAAAATACCTGTGAGCGACTGACGGGGACTGTAGTGTTCCGATCAATGAGCGGGGTACGGACACCACCCATGGTTTCGATACCAAAGGTGAGCGGAGTGACATCGAGGAGGAGCACGTCTTTCACGGATCCTTCAAGCACACCACCCTGGATAGCAGCACCGAGGGCTACGACTTCATCCGGGTTCACGGTGATATTTGGCTTCTTCCCGAAGAATTTCTCTACCTCAGCAAGG
>CAYNNJ010000117.1:0-2198 GCA_964398755.1 uncultured Bdellovibrionales bacterium | reverse complement strand
AACACCCTATTTGTCGATTGTCGTGCCTCTCTACAACGAAGAGGGGAATGTGACGGAACTTCATCGCAAGATTCGTGAAGCGGTCGAAAAAATCGGCCGACCGTTCGAGATTATCTTTGTGGATGATGGCTCCAAGGACGGTACCCTTAATGAGGCTAAACTGCTTTCACCTCTCAAACTGATTGCCTTTCGCAAGAATTTCGGTCAGACCGCTGCTTTTGACGCCGGGTTCAAGGCAGCGACGGGTGAAATTATTATCACCCTTGATGGTGACCTCCAGAATGATCCGGCTGATATACCACTCCTTCTTGCCAAGATGGCCGAGGGGTACGATGTGGTGTCTGGTTGGCGTCACAAACGCCAGGATCCATGGAGCAAAAAAATTCCTTCTCGCATTGCCAACGCGCTTCGCAAAGTGCTTATTCAGGATACGATTCATGACTCCGGTTGTAGTCTCAAAGCCTACAAGCGTGAATGTTTCAAGGATGTCGACCTCTTTGGTGAGATGCACCGTTTTATTCCGGCTATTCTCGAGCTTGAGGGGTACAAGGTGGGTGAGGTCAAGGTATCCCATCATCCTCGCATCCACGGCGTGACCAAGTACAACTGGAAGCGCGGTTTCAAGGGCTTTGTCGATATGGTCTCGATCTGGTTTTGGCGCAAGTACTCGCACCGCCCACTCCATCTCTTTGGGGCCTCGGGAGTAGTCCTTTCGACCGTCGGCGTAGTCATCCTCTTTTGGATGGCCGTCGAAAAGCTTTATTTTGGAGCTTCCCTTTCAGAGCGAATCTGGCCACTCGTCGGTATCTTCTTTACCCTCATCGGTGTACAGCTCTTTATCTCCGGCCTCTTGGCTGATATCTCGGTCCGCAACTACTACCAGGTTCGTCATCGGATGAACTATAATGTGCGGGAAGTTCGTGAGCAGTAGGTAAATCTCTAATATTTCTGCTATGAAAGTTACTTTCTTGGGAACGGGATATGTTGGTTTGGTTTCGGGGGCTTGTTTGGCTGAAATCGGACATGACGTTATTTGCGCTGATATCGACAAAAAAAAGATAACCATGCTGAAAAAGGGGATTATTCCCATCTACGAGATTGGCTTGGAGGAAATTGTGGAGCGCAATACCAAGGAAGGTCGACTGACGTTTACCACCGATCTTAAGAAAGCAATTCAGGAGTCCGAAGTCGTCTTTATGGCTGTAGGGACCCCCGAGGACAAGGTGACTGGTCAGGCGGATCTCCAGTATGTCTTTGCGGTAGCAGAAACCTTTGGGAAGTATTTGGATGGCTACAAGCTCTTTGTCGATAAATCGACGGTCCCGGTAGGTACCGCTGAAAAGGTGGAGGAGATAATTAAGAAGGCTTCCAAAGGTAAGTTTCCGTTTGAAGTGGTCTCAAACCCAGAATTCCTCCGTGAGGGGGCGGCGGTCAAGGATTTTCAGAATCCAGACCGGGTCGTTATCGGTACCAAGTCAGAAAGGGCACGCAAGATGATGGAGCAAATCTATCGTCCGATTGCCAGGAATGGTCGTCCGCTTATGTTTACTGACGTGCGAAGTGCTGAAATTATCAAGTATGCTGCCAATGCATTTCTCGCCATGAAGATTACCTTTATTAACGAAGTGGCGAACTTCTGTGACGTGGCTGGTGGGAACGTGAAAGAAGTCGCCAAAGGGCTCGGTTTCGACAACCGTATCGGCAACCGCTTCCTCTATGCCGGTATCGGCTACGGTGGATCGTGCTTTCCCAAGGACGTAAAAGCGTTTATTGAGACTGGGCGAGAGTATAACTCTCACTTCCATATCATCGAAACGGTGAGTGGGGTCAATGAGTCACAGCGGATCAAGCCGTTCATCAAGCTCCAGGAAGTTTACGGAGATAAGTTCAAGAATAAGACCATCGCCGTGTGGGGATTGGCCTTCAAGCCACGGACTGATGATATCCGTGAGGCCCCGGGGGTTGAAAATATCAAGCTCTTTTTGGAGGAGGGGTGCAAGGTGAAGGCGTTTGATCCGGTCGCTATGCCTAACACCAAAAAAGTCCTTGAGCACAAGAATCTCACCTACACCAAGAAGGCCCTAGATGCTTTGAAGGGCGCCGATGCCCTTGTTATCTGTACCGAGTGGGATGAATTCCGGGTAGTGGACTACAAAGATCTCAAGAAGCTCATGAAAGGCACTCTCATTTATGATGGA
>CAYNNJ010000116.1:0-2339 GCA_964398755.1 uncultured Bdellovibrionales bacterium | reverse complement strand
AACTTTTTGAGATACTTGAGGTCTTGACCCCAGTCATAGTTTGAGTCAGTGACATAGTGGTAGCCCATGGTGTGGCCACCTCCCGAGGCGTTAAAGTATGAGAGATAACTCGGGAAGGATATCACCGGTATGGCGATGACCGAGAGCATGATGAGACCAAGGAGAATATGAAGAAGTTTCCGGGTGACGGGGTTATCCTGATGGCGTCGATAGAGGTGAGCGAGCGCGAGTGCCACCAAGAGGTATAAAAAGGGAAAAATCGGGAAGAGGTGACGGAGTCCGATCGTGAGGTTCCCGGTAATGCTGATGTAAGTATAAAACAGGACAAAGAATACCGAGAGATACTGCACGATTCTCGACCGAAAGGAATGAACCAAAAAGAGACGAAGTGGCTCTGTACTCGTCACGAGACGATGGCGGAAGTGAAGGAGAGTGACCATGGTGGTGACCACAAGGAGAAAGAGGAAGGGCAGAGTCGATTTGAGGAGGAAAACAACGGGAAAGTAGGATTTTTCCGCGTCGACACCCACGTTTCCGAGGTAGTAGTGGACGTTCCCGGCTGCGACGCGGGAGAAGACTTTGGCGACGCCGACCAAGTACTCGGCCATAGGAAGGAGGAGGGGCGAATGAGTCATGTCGGTAATGATGGCTCTTGAGACCCGGGCCGGAGTGTTTGGTTGTGAGAGGAAGAGGTCAGCGTGCTCGGCAACTTTGATCGCCGGCATGCCGCTCGTGTTTATGGCATAGCCGATCCAGACAAGAGAAAAAGTGACCACGATGACGGCCGTGAATCGGAGTGCATAGGAAAAGAGATGACGGAGACGCTCTTGCCAGTTCGCCGATGTCTGGGAGAGAGCATAGAGGATAACAAAGAGACCAAAGACGGGGAGGATGAGGAGGGCGGAGAATTTGGTGAGTTGGGCGAGGCCGAGCGTCACCCCGGCGAGGAGGATCATTTTCGGGGTTGGGTTCTCGAGAAACCGGACAAACCCATAAAAGGCGAGAAAAATGAAGGCAGCACTCCCGAGATCGGTCGTCACATAGTGGTTGTGGGCGATGATATTAGGGTCAAAGGCATAGAGGGTGAGGGCAATGAGGCCAGCGAGTACTCCGCCAAGGGAACGAGCCCACAAGAAGAGGCCAAGTCCGAGGAGGACGGAAAGAATGATAATCGGGAGGCGCGAGAAGAAGAGAATCGTATCGGCGTCATTACAAGCGATCTCTGGCCGAGAGCAATTGATGAACATGTCACCCATGAGCCACTGTTCATTGTAACCGGTTTGCCAGGCATCGGCTTCGAGCGGAAAGTCGAGTGAAAGCGGGAGAAGAAAGAGGCCAGAGAGGTCTTTGATGAGTGGCGGATGCTCGGGATTGAGTCGCATGTCACCGTAACGGACGTAGCTATAGGCTGCTGGAATATGCGCCTTTTCGTCGTAGGTCATGGATTCTTGGGTCGAGACCACGAGGGAGAGGGCGAAGTGAACAACCAAAATGAGACACACAAAAAAGAGGGCGTGCTTTTTGATGAACTCCATAGAGGAATGAGACAACGATTTAGCGAGAGTTAAGTTCTTCGGAAGTAGGAATCACGATGACGTCAAATTCACCCCCATTTCGCGAAGGGCCATTCCAATCGACGTGTTGTACGTATGAGCTCGGGTAGAGTTTGAGGATACGATCGCCAAGCGTGCGGTTGTAATTAAGCATGAGAAAAATGCTCCCACGGCGGATTGTGGTGTCTTCGGCGATGATTTCCATGTTAGCGACGCGGTCGTAGGTCAGGAAATAGAAGGGATGTGCGTAGACGGGGAGATCAAAGCGGTTGTTGCGACCCTTTTCATCGATGAGGACATATTTCCGCGTGGTATCTGGGAGCGAGAGGAGATACGAGGCCATGTTGCGATAGCTTTCGTTAAATGAGTCGGATGAGTGGATGCTCGCCGGAAAGAAAACAAAGTATTTGGTGAGGTTCCAGGTGGCGCTCAGGCCGAGAGCCACTATCAGTATAGAGAGAAAGGCAAGTTTGGCGCCTGATTGGGAGCGCATGGCCTTTTCATAGATCCAAAAAGCCGGGAGGGCAGCCATGAGAAAGACGGGCATCTGGGTCCCAATCGAGCGGAGGGCATGCGGGAGCCCTTCATCGGTCAGGAATTCCGGCATGAGCATGACAAAAAATGAGCCCAAGAAGAAAAAGTTACGGAGGAGGCGGAGGTCGCGGTCACCATCGCGGAGACGCTTCCCGAGGAGAGTAACGGTTTGCCAGATAACAAAGAGGAAGCCGGCCAAGAAGAACGTGCCCACAAAGGGATCGAGGACCGGATAGGGAGGATAGTTGTGGC
>CAYNNJ010000115.1:0-2370 GCA_964398755.1 uncultured Bdellovibrionales bacterium | reverse complement strand
ACAAACCACAGTACACAAAAACCAAACAAAGCACAACCTTCAATCTTCAAAACATACACTGCGATTCCGAGTTGATTTGGGAGTTGCTTTTTGTTTGGCGTTTGTGTTTTGAAATTTGGGCTTTCCCGAAGGGCTATTCAGGGAAGATTACTTTGCCGGTCTCATCTTTGACGATGATGGCTCCGACCGGACAGGCGCGAGCGGCATTGAGGATAGTCTCCTGATCATCGGCATCGACGCTGGCGAGAATCCCAGCCTTGCCGGCATCATCGAGAGCAAAGGTGTTTGGGGCCATGGCGGTGCAGGGAGCAGCGCCGATACAGATACTGTGATCAACTTCGACCGTCCAACCGTTTTTGAGGGCAATCGGACCGGCTACCTTGGCTTCGTCTTTCCACTGTGACATAGAAGTGCATCTTATTTATTAGGCAAGAGGAGAATGGAGCGATTTTTGGAGCGTCTCGAGAGAGAGGAGTCCACACTTGATCCGACTCGGTGAGAGGGTCACGCCGAGGAGCGTGAGGACATCCTGGGGCTCGAGAGCCAGCGCTTCTCCTACGGTCTGCCCCGTAATTTTTTCGGAGAGGAGCGAGGCCGACGCCTGCGAGATAGCACAGCCAACGCCTGAGAATCGTACCTCCTCAATCATATCATTTTTGACTATGATGTCCATGTGGAGTTTGTCGCCACAGCTCGCGTTTATCGCCTGACTCCGGTGAGTGGGGTGCGGGAGGGTGCCGTGACAGCGAGGGTTCCGATAGTGATCGAGGATAATGTCCTGGTAGATACTCGTCATAGAACGGTCCGGATATGTTTGAGGAGATCTATGAGATGGTCGATATCGACCTCGGTATTATAGAGAGAAAGACTGATGCGGGCACTCGCCGGGAGACGGAGACTCTCATGGAGTGGCGCGGCACACTGGAGGCCGGCTCGGACACAGATGCCGGCGTCTCCCAGGAGCTGGGCCACGTCGTGAGGGTGAACACCGGCGAGCGTAAAGGAGACGATACCACTTTTTTTACTGACGTCACGGGTACCGAGAATGGTAAGGTCATTCCCAAAATGTTTGGTGAGGGAATCAAGGGTATAGGTAATGAGGGATTGTTCGTGGGCATGGATAGTATCGAGTCCGATCTCTTCGATAAACCGGAGCGCGGCACCGAGTCCGATGGCACCGGCGATATGGGGGGTACCGGCTTCGAAACGGGCAGGGACTTCTTTGTAGAGCGTATCCTGGGCGCAGGCATCAAGGACCATGCCTCCACCGAATACCACGGGACTGAGTGTGTCGAGCACGGCATATTTGCCGTAGAGGACCCCGATACCGGTCGGACCAAAGAGTTTGTGTCCGGAAAAGGCGACGAAGTCAGCATCCCAGTCTTTGACTGAGACAGGGAGATGACCGATGAGTTGGGCGGCATCGACGACGACCCGAGCTTCCGGAGCGAGGGTGCGAACGGTCGCGGTGATTTCCGCTACGGGATTCATCATGCCGAGGACGTTTGAGACCGCCGAGAGGGCGAGGACACGTGTGCGGGCGTCAACGAGTTCGGGGAGCTTCTCAAGCATGAGAAACCCTTCTTCATTTATGGGAAGGATACGAAATTCAGCCCCTCGTTCTTTGGTCAGTTCTTTCCAAGGGAGAAAGTTTGAATGGTGCTCGAGAGCGGTGACCACAATATTGTCACCCTTTTTGACGGTCGCTGCCAAAAGTTGAGCGGTGAGGTTGAGCGAGGCGGTGGTACCAGCGGTAAAGATAATCTCCTCTGGACGACCAGCCTCGAGAAATCGGGCGACGGTCGCGCGAGCCTCCTCAAAGGCGAGGGTAGCAACTTCTGCGAGGGGATAAATTCCGCGCGCAATGTTCCCACTATAGTGTTCGAGATAGTCCATCTCTGCCTTGATGACCGAGGCAGGTTTGAGCGCTGTTGCAGCCGAGTCGAGGTAGTGGAGATCAGGATATTTCGCGTAGATGGGGAAATACTGCCTTACAGTCGAGAGGTCCATAGGTTAGGGGATAAGCATATTCTTCATTAAGGATAGCACTTTTTGCTGGTCAGTAGGAGAGAGGAGCGTCTCAAGCGTCTCGATTGAGGACTGGAAAAAGCCTCGGATGAGGAGGTGCTTTGCCTGATCAGGTGTGAGACCGCGAGCCGTTAGGGCGAAGAGGGTCTCAGGGTTGAGGGGACTGGTTGAGGCAGCGTGGTGACAGCGGACGTCACTCGTGAGTATTTCGAGGATGGGTTCGGAAAAAGCCCTGGCTCCTCGGGAGAGAATGAGGTTACGGTTTTCTTGCGAGGCGTCGGAGAGAGTGGCATTCTCCGCGATATGGAGTGTACCCCGATAGGCAAACTGGGCACGATCCCA
>CAYNNJ010000114.1:0-2463 GCA_964398755.1 uncultured Bdellovibrionales bacterium | reverse complement strand
TCCTCGATAACGTCAAGATGCTCCTCAAGCCCGAGGGTGAACTCTTGATTACCACGCCGAACTGTGGTGTCAGCCCTTGGTTTCTCCTTGAATTTGCGGTTGATCATCTCGGCCTTTTCCCGAAACTCTGGGGTGAACAACACAAAGTTCGCATAACGAGCGAGCTGTTTCGAACCATGTGCGAGGAAGAGGGCTTCGAAGTACTGAAGGAAGGTACCTTTAGTTTCGTATCGCCCTTCTTTATCGTCTTTGGGCGGGCCGTAGCGGATTTTGTGGCGCGTCTCGAAATTCGTACTTTCAAGTACTTCGGATCTCAGCTCTATATTGTTGTGAAAAAAAAAGCGTAAGTATGGCTCCCGCCGAACTCCCTCTCATCTCGATCGTCGTGGCGACGTACCGCTCCCTTCCTTTTATCGAGCGGTGCCTCAAGTCACTTCGGGCTCAAACATATCCCAATATTGAAATTATTGTAGTGGATGCTTTGAAGTACCCGGAAGAGGAGAAGCTAACCTGCCGGGAAATTATCGAGCGCTACGCCACCTATGTAGAGGATGGTCCAGAGCGGAGTATCCAACGGAACCGGGGCATCACCGAGGCCAAGGGCGAGTACGTGCTCGTGCTCGATCAGGATATGTATCTCACCCCGGGTGTAGTTAAGGCTTGTTACGACAAGCTCGTCCTAGAGAATCTCGTTGCGGTCAATATTCCCGAGATTTCCATCGGAGAGGGATTCTGGACTGAGTGCGTCGCTCTTGAGCGCTACGTGAGTACCGTCCTCGAAGAAGGAATGAATGAGTCCTGCCGGTTTTTTCGCCGGGCAGATGTTCTTCGGATAGGGGGGTATGATCCCGACATTGTTGGTGCGGAAGATTCTGATCTCCATTATCGGATGGCAGAACTCGGAAAGATTGGTAAGATTCATGAGGTCATCAATCATGATGAAGGACGGACGAAATTCTGGGGACGGGTTCAAAAGAAGTTCTACTATAGCGCCGCCTTTCGGGAGTATCTCAAACGTCGACCTGCGGTCGCAACCGCTCAGTTTTTTCCGATTAAGATGGCCTATTTCAAACACCCGATTATTCTCCTCCGCCATCCATTGGTGACACTCGGTATGTTTACTCTCCGCGGTGCCGAAGTCATTGCCGGGGCACTCGGACTGGTCTTTAAGAAGGGATAAACTATGAAGTCATTTCTCTGGAAAAACAAAAGAGTCTTGGTCACAGGTGCGGCCGGCTTTATAGGTGGCAATATTGTGAAGGAACTCCTGCGTCGCGAATCTCAAGTATACGCGTTGGTACAGTCTGGCGAGAGTGAACGATTGGCATTTTTTACCAGCGCCGAGAAAAAGAAAATTTGTTTTCTCGAGGGTGATGTGCGTGATTTCGAAGCAGTGCAAGCGATCTTTACAGAGAAGAAGATCGACACCTGTTTTCACCTGGCCGCTCAGCCTATTGTCATGGAAGCTTTCGAGAGTCCGCTTCCGACCTTTGATATCAATATTCGAGGAACGATCAACATTCTGGAAGCGGCGCGACAGTCGCGAAATCTCAAACGGTTGGTGGTGGCATCGACCACCCATGTCTATGGGAACAATCACGAACTCCCGTATCGGGAGAGCTTTTTGCCACAACCGACCCGACCCTATGAAACATCCAAGGCCTGTGCTGATATGCTGGCCGAGACGTATCACTATACCTATGGGTTGCCGGTGGCGATGACCCGCATGACCAATACTTACGGACCAGGGGACCAGAACTTTACTCGGCTCATCCCCAAGGTGATGCAGGCGCTCGTATTGGGAAAGAACCCGGAAATAATCGGGGGCTCCGCCGTGCGTGACTATCTCTACGTGAAAGATGCTGTTTCAGCCTATCTCCTCTTGGCCGAAAACCTTTCACGGAAAGAGATTCGAGGTCAGGCCTTTAACTTTGGGAGTGGAGAGATATTTTCGGTGAAAGAAGTGGCTGAAAAAATCGTGGCGCTCTCGCCGACCAAGCGAACGCTTCTCGTTCATCCGGAGATCACCCTGAAGAAAGAGATCGATACTCAGTACGTTTCGACCGAAAAAGCGAAAACGCTTCTTGGATGGGTTCCTCGGTATAGTCTCGCACGAGGGCTCAAAGAGACATATGCTTGGTACCGGAAAATTTCGTAACATATACCTTATGTGGTCATTTGCTCGTGAACCAAAACGATGGATGGTAGATACCCTGGTGGGTGCTTTTTTCTTGGGACTCTTTCTTCTGCTCAATTGGCGATTGTTTGCCTTTGGATCAGGGAGTCAGTTGTTTCTCTATGGGGATAATCTGGTCGCCTACAACAACCTGTACTATCTTTTTAGTCATTTCAGTGTGGCTGATATATTTGGGACGGTGATCGGGCACAATGGCATGCTCGGGAACTACCCGATGGCCGAACCGAAAAACTCTCTCTTCTATCTTCCCATTACGATACTCCTCG
>CAYNNJ010000113.1:0-2463 GCA_964398755.1 uncultured Bdellovibrionales bacterium | reverse complement strand
TTGAAGCGCATCCTTGAGGAGGGCGTCTACAACGCCGGCGAGTGGCTCAAGGCCAAAAAGGTAATTGTTGTCCCACCACACACGCTCCATATCATTCTGACCGAAGGTAAGCGTCACCATATTCGGCGCATGCTCTCTGAGGCCCGACTTACCGTTGAGGAGCTCGTCCGGACCCGGGTGATGGATGTGCATCTCGGGGCGCTCAAACCCGGCAAGGGTCGGGTGCTCGAAGGCGTCGCCCGCCGGGCATTCCTCAAAAGTATCGAACTCCAAGAGTTCTAACCCATCCACACAACACCCGAAAGGGTGTTTTTTGGTGCGTGGTTGACATACCCCCAGGGGGGTATTATGATAGGAGTATAAACAGTGAGAAAAAACCACATGCCAACCTCCAAGCAAAAGATCGAACGACGACTCAAGATCATCGCGGGCCAGGTGCGGGGCCTCCAGGAAATGGTGAGTAAGGACGCCTATTGTATCGATGTCATCACGCAGACCTCGGCCGTGAAGCAAGCACTCACCGCTATCGAGGACATGATGATGGAGAGTCACTTGGGTACCTGTGTCATTCGGCAGATCAAAGGCGGACAAGAAGAAAAAGCCAAGGCAGAAATCCTCAAGGTGTATCAACTGAAGCGTAAATAGTAATAAAAAATATATGTCGTCACCGTTTTCAACCCTCGCCGTCGCACTCATGATTCTTACGGGTATTCTCGGGGTAGGTATCGGCTATGCTCTCACTCCAGAGTACCAGCTCTCCATGTACGAAAAAAATACCATGGACTTGGGGCGACCGGATCGGACGCTTGATCTCCGCTATGTGAATGCGATGATTGCGCACCACCGCGGGGCGATGCTCCTCGCGGAGCAGGCCAAAAAAAGTGAACGCGTCGAAGTTAAAAAATTGGCAGAGGCAATACTCGCGGATGAACCAAAGGCAATCGCTGAATTGTATACCTGGAAGAAAGACTGGTACAAGGATACAAGGACGGTTACAGATCCTATCGTTCCGAAACTGGGGGACTACGACCAGACCTTTGATCTGCGCTTTCTCAATGCTCTCATCGCTCATCATGAGAATGGTGTCATCATGACCCAAGATGTCCGAGTCAAATCGAGTCGGAGCGCTATACTCGATAATGCTGATGCCGTCGAAGCATTCCTCAAAGGGGGCATCACGATGCTCTCTACTTGGCGCAGTACCTGGTATAACCTCTAAGTTGTATGAATAAAAATACCTTTGCCGTCACCGGCATGCATTGCGCGAGTTGTGCCACTATTATTACCAAGGCTCTGAAAAAAGTAGCGGGAGTGAAAGAGGCCGAAGTGAATTATGCGACTGAAAAGGCAACGGTTGTGTATGATGCTGAGAGCGTATCAGTCGACGAGATGAACACAGCCGTCACCAAATATGGATACGAGCTCGTTACGGAAGGAGGAGAGAGGCATTCGGTGGAGGCTCATGCAGCTATGAAAGGAAAGGGTATGGAGATGGCTTCTCAGAAGGCCAAGACCGAGTTTGTTGTGCCGATAGCTCTCGGGATATTTTTCATCATGATGTGGGATATTGCCGGGAAGACGCTGTCTTTTGTTCCCAATCTACCACTCCCCATGGCGCTCTTTGATGTTATCGCTCTGGCACTTTCCACCGTGATCATGTTTTGGATTGGCCGTCCGTTTATCGATGGGGTGACACGTTTCGTACGCTATCGGGTAGCCAATATGGATACCCTCATCGGTATCGGGACACTCACAGC
This sequence comes from uncultured Bdellovibrionales bacterium, assembly GCA_964398755.1. Taxonomy (GTDB): domain Bacteria; phylum Patescibacteriota; class Minisyncoccia; order Moranbacterales; family UBA1568; genus UBA1568. The sequence continues at coordinate 706 of CAYNNJ010000113.1, read as the reverse complement.
GTATCTCTACAGTGCCGTGATCACGCTCCTCCCTCAGGTGCGCGAACGCTACCTGTTACCGGAGTACACATATTTTGACGTGGTGATCGTGGTGATTGGTTTTGTCACGCTCGGTAAGTATCTTGAGGCTCGCTCGAAAGAAAAAACGGGCGAAGCGATTGAAAAACTTCTCAACCTTCAGGCCAAAACCGCTCTGGTACAGCGCAATGGCCAAGAAGTAGAGGTGCCGCTAAGTGAGGTGGTGGTCGGTGATGTAGTCATCGTGAAGCCAGGAGGTAAGATTCCGGTCGATGGTATTATCCTTACCGGCAATACGTCTCTTGATGAGTCGATGATAACCGGTGAATCCATCCCGGTCGATAAAAAACCAGGTGACACTGTAATCGGAGCGACCCTCAATAAGCAGGGGAGTATTACCCTCAGTGCGACCAAAGTGGGCACCGATACGATGTTGGCGCAGATTATTGCCATGGTAGAGGAGGCCCAAGGTTCCAAGGCGCCTATTCAGGCAACGGCCGACAAAATTTCGAGCATCTTTGTTCCCGTTGTTTTGGGAATCGCCTTTCTCTCACTCGCGCTCTGGGTGATTGTAGGATCGATTTTTCTCGGGCAGACGCTGGCCATATCATACGGTATCTTGTCTTTTGTGGGGGTACTCGTGATTGCCTGTCCCTGTGCGTTGGGGCTCGCGACGCCAACCGCTATC
>CAYNNJ010000112.1:356-2472 GCA_964398755.1 uncultured Bdellovibrionales bacterium | reverse complement strand
CGAGGAGTGTGACTCGCTCTCCGAGTCCGAGTTCGGTGACGGCGCTCACACAGGCGGGGTAGATATCAGTATCGCCGGGCGTGCTGTTCTTCACGACGGCACCAGCGGTCAAGAGAAGTGTGTTCTTGGGGAGGAGAGGCATAACGTTACGGATGAACCACTCATTGCCTTTGTGCTTTACGTATCGGCCGACACGAAGGATGACGATAGTATCACTGAGGTCTCGTCCGAGGAGCGCCGCCAGGTCGGATCGGGAGTAGTTTCCATCAAGTGTTGCTGGATCTACCCCGTTATTTATCACGACACACTTGCCTTCGGCGATTCCCATTCCGACGGCTACTTCCTGTGTCTCTCGGCTCACAGTAATTAAGAGATCGAGATGTTTGAGACAGGGGATATTGATACCAGCGTAAAGTCGTGAGAGAAGACCAGGTTTCGTGGCAAAAGTGATATCCAGGCCATGAAGCACAGAGGCGACTATCTTCTTGGGGCAACAGAGCTTGAGGCAGAATCCAATTGGAGCGAGTACACCGTCACCAAGGAGCACGGCATCATAGTTTCTCATGAGGAAAAGACCCCGGACGAGGACCCACGGCAAAAACCACGGGAGTGCCGTCTTGCCCCCATGATTGGCAAGTGTCCGCACGGTCGCATGCTTGGGGAGCCACTCGGCGAGCGCCGCGTTCTGGTTCTCAATCCCACCAGTAATCGGAGGAAAAGCGCGAGAGATAAAGAGGATTTTCATGAGTGAAGATACTTACTTCTGGTATCTTTCTTTCCGAGCTTGATACATCATATCTTCCGTGAGCTTTCGATTGGATTTGATCATGTCCGCAATAAAGGCGAAGATGAGGAGCTGGATGCCGATAATAAAGACGATGCTCGAGGAGAGGAGGTAGTTTAGGTACGGAGTCACCTTGAAACCGCTGCCAAAGTACTGGACGAGAAAGGCGATAAAGCCGAGGATGGCGAGGGCAATAAGGAAGAGTCCGGGGACGCCAAAGAACTTCATCGGACGGACATCACGCACGGCCTTGAGGATTATCCGGGCGCTGTTGTTCACAAAGCTGTAGACACTCTTCACGATTTTCGACTTGCGGTCGGCAAAGTACGTGACCTGGACTGGGACCCAGAGGACCCGCAGGTTTTTGCCGATGGCATCGATAATCGTCTCTTGGGTATACGTAAAGCCGGTCGGATTATTGAGCCGGAGGAGGGTCTCTCGAGAATGAGCGCGGAACCCACAGGTGAGGTCATCTGTTTTGACATTCAAGAATGATCCTACGAGCGAGGCGCCGAGGCGATTAAAGAAATCTTTAATCCAAGGAATATTTTTGGCACTCGACTGAGAGAAACGGTCACCGACCACCATGTCGGCCTGATTCTGAAGAACTGGGTCTATGAGTTTCTGAATTTCGGCCGAATCAAACTGACCATCAGCATCGATGTTGACCATGATGTCGGCCCCTTCGCGGAGCGCATTTTCACTGGCGGTGGCAAACATGACGCCCAAGCGTCGATTGATGCCGTGCTTGAGCACAAAATCAGCCCCGGCTTCTTTGGCGACCTCGGCTGTGCGGTCACTTGAGCCATCATCAACCACTTGAATCAACACCTCATCAATGCCCTCGTAGTGGCGAGGCATGTTCTTGATGGTCTTGCCGATGACCGACTCTTCGTTGTAGGCCGGGATGTTGATGATGAGACGCATATTCTTGGGGATGAATGATGAAGTATGAGTTATGACGTATGAATCACAGAGAAGAAGTTACTCCTTGGTCTTGTGGATGAGAAGCTTGGGGTCGACACACTGGGCGTTACAGTTTTCTTTGGCACCATTGAGTCCATTTTTGATCAGGTCCTTCTGACATTGCTGGAGTCTTTCTTGGCAGGCGACTTTGCGTTCGTTCCAGTAATTCAGGTTTATCGCGTAGCCGAAATAGGGCAAGACAAAGTAGGCCACCGTAACGACGCCTGCCATCCAAATGATAAGTTTCAGAATTCCGAACATAGAGGGTTATCGGCCGATGCCTTTGTAAATGATACCAGCCTCAAGGAATGATGCTTTGTCGAGACAATTCTTGCCATCAATGATGACCTGGATTCCGTGCTGTTT
>CAYNNJ010000112.1:0-346 GCA_964398755.1 uncultured Bdellovibrionales bacterium | reverse complement strand
ACGGTGATTGGTAACGAGAACAAGAGCCTGGGACCCGGCGAGGAGCTCGTCGAGAGAGGCGACATCGGACTTCTTCGCGACATGAGGATCAAAGGTCGTGACGGTCGCACCATGCTTTTTGAGGTGGGCGATGACCTTGAAGGCAGGGGACTCGCGGACATCATCAATGTTTGCTTTGTACGAGAGACCGAGCACGCCGACTTTGGTACCGTTTACGGGGAGCTTGACCTGATTCAGGGCATCCTGGAGAAGCTCGACGGTGTAAGCGGGCATCTGGTTATTAATTTCTCGGGCAATCTTCAAGAATTTGTGGTCAAAGCCCGACTGCTTGGCACGTTCGATCAGG
>CAYNNJ010000111.1:0-2505 GCA_964398755.1 uncultured Bdellovibrionales bacterium | reverse complement strand
AATCCCTATTGGTTTGCTCAGCTTCTCCTTCTCGGAGTGTGCGGAGTTTGTGGTGTTGCGACCGGCGCCGGTGAAGGTGCGGGAGCCGGAGGTGGCGGATTGCTTGGAGTCGGAGGAGTGTTATTTCCACCTCCGAGCATCCCCTTGGCGATGCCGGCGACCGTTGCGGCAAAGTTCATGTTTCCACCTTCGCTGGTAGCGATGATGGTTGCATTTCCTTTGGCAATGGCCTGATTGGCCTCGCGAGCGATTACGTAGGCGGCAGCATTGGCAGGGTCGAGCCCGGCGCCATGCACTGCCACGATGCGTTCTTGCTCACCGAACCCAGCCAATTGCGCTGCTGTCCGTTCGCCTTCGGCGACGGTGACAGTAGCTTCTTTTTGGCCTTGGGCACGCAGGATCGCTGCTTGCTTCTCGCCTTCGGCCGTAGTCCTGGCTACTTCAGCGGTAACCTTTGCTGCTAGCCTGCCTTGGCGAATCTTGGCAGTCTCATCATCGAGGATGAAGTCGATGATGTCGATGGTGAAAATCTCAACGCCCCAGCTACCCTTGACAGATTGCTTTATGGCATCGAGAACCCCAGCCTCGATCTCATCTTTCTTGCCGTCTTCGTTGGCTGCATCAAACTCGAGACTTCCGAAGAAGCTTCTGAGTGCGGCCTCTGCGCGGTTGAGTGTGGCGCGCTCATAGCCGAAGAAGTGCTGGACTGTTTCCTTGCCAGAGTCATCATGAGAGATGACATCCAGTTCTCCTTCTTGGACGTTGTAGGTGGCATCGATTGGGTTGATGACCTGGTAAATCACCTGAGCCATCACGCCAGCCTTCGCGTCTTTGAAGTCAACTGGATCGGGGCGTCCGATGCCGTCCTTCATGCCCATGTGAAGCGTGACCGGCTTTTGAGCCATGTCAACTTTGTTTCGCACGTACATGAGAGGCTTGATGGGTATCCACAGGAAGTGAAGCCCGGGCTCCCATACATACGAGTGCATTCCGCCTGGTAAGTTGACCTCAATGACCCAGTTGTAGGGTCGAGGAACCCAGCGAATTGCGAGTGCTAGGTAAATGACCAGGACGCCGAAGATGACGCCGAAGATTTGTTGCCAGTCCATGTAGATCTCCTTGTTCAGCTTGCAAATGTTAAGGTGCGGAGCTCGTTGGAAGCCTATCTTCCGACGAGTGTCACAGTCCCCGCACCAGAGTGGTGGGTAATTCTGTAACTGTCTATTATAGCATTTTTTTGTGAAAAAGTCAATACGACAAGGTAGTAAGAGATGACCAAAATGTGAGGCTTATTAAAGCCAAGATTGGAGGAATATTGAGAGGAGAAAGTCGGCAACTTTTTGGGATTGACCCTGTGTAATACTGGCTAGGCCAGTCCGCCTGTGGCGGAATTTCACAGGGTTGACAAAACCGCATTTTTCCCCTATACTCGGGATACAGTTTGATTGGTATGGTAGTTCGCTTTAAAGCGGGCTTTTTTTAATGCCAAATGAGCTTTTTATCCGTTCTCTAAGTCGATAAATGTATCGCTATGGCGAAGAAAAAAGTAGTAGTGGAAGAAGAAGCAGAAGGAGCTGACGAGGGGAGTCTCTCGGGACGTCTCGGTGAGTTCGGGAGTGCTGTCATGCAGATCGCTGACGAAAAAGGTATCTCCAAGGAACGTGTGCTCGAAGTGGTGGAAGCGGCCCTCGCCGCTGCCTACAAGAAAGACTATGGCAAGAAGGGCCAGGTTATTCATGCCAAGTTCGATGAAGTGGCAAAGAGCGCCAGTTTTTTCCTCGTGAAAGAAGTCGTGGATGAGTCCGTCCGTGAATTTGTCGAAGAAACTGAAGAGCTTGAAGAGGATGGCAAAGAGCCCATCGCTGAGAAAGAAGTGGAAGAAGTGGTCGACGAAGACCGCTTGCCTCGCTACAATATGGAACGCGACATGCTTCTCGAGGAGGCTAAGAAAATAAAGAAAGATGCCAAGATCGGTGATACCATCGAGCTCCCTCTCCCAACCTACGAAGAATTCGGTCGTGTCGCTGCGCAGACCGCCAAGCAGGTGATCATCCAGCGCATCCGCGAAGCGGAACGTGAGAGTATGTTCGATGAGTACAAGGAGAAAGAAGGTCAGGTTGTGAATGGTACCGTCCAGCGCGTTGAAGGTCGCAACGTGTTTGTCGATCTCGGTAAGTCAGTTGGCGTACTCTTTCCGTCGGAACAGATCGAGGGTGAGAACTACCGCGTCGGTCAGCACGTCAAAGTGTATCTGGTTCGCGTCGAGTCTGACACCAAGGGTCCAGGACTTCTCCTTTCGCGCACCCATCCGGAGATGGTTCGTCATCTCTTTTCTCTCGAAGTGCCAGAAATCTTTACCGGTACGGTCGAGATCAAAGCCATCGCTCGGGAAGCTGGCTCACGTACCAAGATTGCTGTCTTCTCGGCTGAAGAAGGAGTCGACCCGATTGGTTCCTGCGTCGGCCAGAAGGGGACACGTGTCCAGACCATCATCGATGCTCTCGG
>CAYNNJ010000110.1:0-2523 GCA_964398755.1 uncultured Bdellovibrionales bacterium | reverse complement strand
ATTTCTGATCCATCTCTTACACCACGACGCGGAGTGACTCGATCGCATGTTTGAGATCTGCGGACTCGCGGGTCAAAAAGGTGAATCGTTCTTCGGTCTCACGGTATTCCTCGACGACGAGCGGATCGATGGTGCCGATGTGCTCCACCTCCACCTTGAGGCGGGCGATCTCCCGCTCAAGTCGTTCCCGTTCGACCGGGGTGCCGTCATACTTGAGATCATCCACGCTCATCGCCAGTTCCTCTCGGACCAGGTTGACCAGATCCTCCTCCCGTACTTCGACCCGGGCCAGACGGACTTTGACTTCGTTCAAACCATCTTTGAGCGCATTCAACTGGCGATCCTTTTCTCGCCACAACTTTTCTTTGGTGAAAAAGGTCTCCCGACTAGTGCGACTGGATTCGCGGACGGACTGAAGCATCGCCTCTTTGCTCGCGAGGAGTCCCTGGAGCTTCTCGAGTTTCTGATTGAGTTCGGTCTTGGTCCTGTCATACTCAGCCAAACGTTCGTCACTGGCTCGCTTCTCATCGTCCGGAAGGGCGATAATCTTTTTCTCTTTGACACTCCCCTCGCCGGCTTTCTCGTCGAGGTCGTGCATCTTTTGCTTGATGACCTGGGCGAACTCACGGATATCCTGGAGATCCTCGAGCTTCTCGACATTCTGGAGTCGTTCGATAAGGGTGGCCTGGTGGGTCCGGATATCGTCGAGGGCCTTCCGTACGTAGTTCAAGTCCACCGGGATCACCCGGATCACTTCTTCTACTTTCTGCTTTTCACGTTCAATCTCGATCTTGCCCTCGATGACGCTCCGATCACGGAGCCAGGTATTCGACTCATCACGGAGGGTCGCCAGTTCGCGGGCGATCACTTCTTCTTTGCTCTGGTCCTCCATGGTGGCCGAAGCCTCAGTCACTTCCCGTTCGAGGGTATTCACCTCGATACCGATATCAAAGACGGACTTCTCAAGGACGTCTCGCTCAGCGGCGAGCTTGCCCCGCTCGCCCTGAAAGTTGTCCCAGAGGTAGCTGTAGAGGAGGAGCTGTTTGTCTCTCAATTTTCCGGCGATGTCCTTGCCCTGCGAAGCGCGCTCAGCCTGACGACGGAGGTTCTTCAGGTGTGGTTCAATCTCAAGACAGAGGGCATCGACGCGCACCAAATTCTCTCGCGTACTCTCAAGCTTCCGGAGCGCGCGTTCTTTTTCGATCTGGAATTGTTTGACGCCGGCTGCATCCTCAAATATCGCCCGTCTCTCAGTAGCGGTGGCGTTGAGGACCGCATCGGACATCCCCTGGGTGATGACACAGTAGCTATCCTTGCCGATACCGGCCTTGGCCAGGAGATCGACAACGTCTAGGAGTCGGACACGCGAACCATTGATGAGGTATTCGCTCTCGCCACTCCGGTAAATTTTGCGGGCAATCGAAACTTCAGCGAATTCAATCGGGATCCGTTTGTCAGAGTTATCAAAATGGAGCGTCACCGAAGCGGTACCGAGACGAGCCTTTTTGTCAGTCCCGGCAAAGATGACGTCTTCGGACTTCTTGCCCCGGAGGTTCTTGGAAGATTGTTCCCCGATCGCCCAGCGGATGGCATCGGCGACGTTACTCTTGCCACTCCCGTTCGGACCCACAATCGCGGTGATGCCACATTTGGCCCCGTTCGCGAGGTCGCAGTCAGGCAAAAAATCCAAGCTCGTCCGATTGGCGAACGACTTGAATCCGTTAATTTCGAGTTTCTTCAAATACATGTCTGGGGATGAATCATGAATCATGATGTATGAAGAATGAAAAACTCATGAGCACTCCACTCATAATTCCTGTTTCATACTTCATATATCATCCCCAGTATATCCCATTTTGAGCCAAAAGAAAAAAGAGGCTTTTGCCCCTCCATTCATACTTCATACTTCATATTCCAAACTTCCTCGCCTACGCCCAGCCTTTGGCGAGGAGGGCTTGCTTGGCGGCCTCACGCTGAGCCTCTTGTTTGGAGTTGCCGGTGCCCTCGGCTACCAATTCGGCACCCAAATACACTCCAGCGACAAAGTTGCGGTCATGATCCGGTCCCCATTCTTTGAGGACGCGGTAACTCGGGGTCGTCCCGGTCTTTTCCTGAGCGAGCTCCTGAAATCGGCTCTTGGCATCAGTATGGAGCCCCTGTTCAAACACCTCAGGGAGATGACTCATCACGTGTTCGAGGATAAAGTCCCGTGCGGCATCATAACCCTGATCAAGATAGATGGCGCCAATCACGGCCTCGACAGCGTTTGCGACGAGATAGCCACGGGCTCGGCCAGTATCCTTGGATTCGCCCCGACTCATGAGGAGGTACTGCTCGAGTCCCAAATCCATCCCGATTTTGGCGAGCATATCACCATTCACGAGCGCGGCTCGGAAACTGGTAAGCTCTCCTTCGGGATTTTCGTAGTTATGAAAAAGATTTTCGGTCACGACCAATTCGAGCACCGCATCACCCAAGAACTCGAGACGTTCGTTGTGGTTGTATCCGTACCCCTTGTGTTCG
>CAYNNJ010000109.1:0-2539 GCA_964398755.1 uncultured Bdellovibrionales bacterium | reverse complement strand
GGGCTCAAATTCTCCAAATCTCTCGGGAACGGTATCGATCCTATTGAAGTAAGCAAACAGTATGGTACGGATGCCCTCCGGGTTGCCCTTCTCTCGGACATCACCCCCGGGAATGACAGTCGTTTTTCCATGGACAAAGTTGAAGTGGCAAGAAACCTCGTAAACAAACTCTGGAACATTGCTCGTTACATAATGACCGCCAGTGAACCGGTCACTCCATTTGAAGCTACATCAGCAGCTGACACCTGGATTCTTTCACGCCTCAACGAAACGAGAAATGCTGTGACTGAACATCTCGACCACTATCGATTCTCTATGGCACTCGAGACCATCCGTAGTTTCACCTGGAATGACTACGCTGACTGGTATGTCGAAATTCATAAGATTGAAAAAAATGATGGCGTGCTCAGGTATGTGCTCGATACCATTCTGCATCTCTGGCACCCATTCATGCCGTTTGTGACCGAGGCCCTGTATCAGTCGCTCTACCCAAATGAGAAAACCCTCCTCATGGTCTCTCCTTGGCCAGTCGCCAAGGAAGTCGCAGTTGATTCCACTTTCCAAAGCATCATCGAACTCATCCAAAAGATTCGCAATGTGCGGGCCGTCTACCATGTCGACCCGAGCGTGAAACCTTGGCTCACCATTATGGGCGAGAAAACGGCGTGGGAGCCCTTTGTGCCCTTGATCGAGCGTCTGGCTCGTATCGAAGAAGTGGTGATCACGAGCGATGCGACCCAGCCTGCCGAGACTGCCCGCATCCAAAGTGGTGATGCTTCCATCTATGTTCACTTGAGTGGCTTTATCGATGTCGAAAAAGAACGCGCCCGCCTCACCAAAGAAAAAGAGTCCGCCGAAACCTTTCTCCAGAATCTCGCCAAACGCTTGGCTGATCCCAACTTCACCGAACGAGCCCCGGCTCACATCCTCGAACAGAACCGTACGAGCCTCGCTGAAACAGAGAAGAAAATCGCTGAACTCAACAAATACCTCGCCGATCTCGTCTCATAGCCTATGTATCCGACTGCGCTCATCTTTGGTACGCTTGCCGGCTGTCTCGCGCTCTTGATCGAGCTCGTGGTCCTCAATATCGGCGGGAGTGTCACCTATACCCCAGAGCTCCCGGATTTCGGGAGTATTCTCGTGGTAAGCGGCGCCGTCTTCATAGAGGAGTGCGCTCGTCTCCTCCTCCTTCGCCAATTCTTTGCTCGCTACTTTTCCGCGACCTATCAGTGGTCGGCCATCTTTGCGGTCGGCCTCTCCTATGGTATCGGCTTTTCACTCCTCGAAATCGGTCTCATCGTGAGCCAAGGTTCATTCCCACTCTTTCCTCTCGCTACCATCGTTCTCATCCACTCCGGACTCTCGCTTCTCCTCGCTTTTGCCCTGGCGAGACGTCTCCCCTTTCCGGTCCCTTTTGTCTTTGCCTTTGGGACTCTCCTTCACCTCATCTACAACCTTTCCCTCGTCCTCTTTGGGAAGTAGTGTTTCTTGCACCTTGCCACGAAATCCTCTATACTGATACTGATTGGAAGAGGACCAAATCGGGCCTCATATCCCTAACTCGAGCTAAAATAAATCTCTATGGCCAAAGAAAAAAAGTCCTTCTTCGAGCGATTGACCGGTGCCAAAAGCGTTGAAGGAAGCGATTTTAGCGGTGTCCCGGTCTACAACGAAGAGGAAGAAACGACCGTGGTGATGCGTGAAGAACCAGCGAGTTTCCCAGTCCGCGAAGAAGAATCCTGGGCTACTCCCTCATATTCTCAGAGCGACAACGAAAGTGCTGAGGGGCAACTCACCATCGACGTCTACCAGACCGACAATGACATCGTCATCAAATCGACTATTGCTGGAGTGAAACCGGAGGACCTCGATGTTTCGATCAACAACGACATGGTGACGGTCAAAGGTGAACGCAAAAACGAGGAAGAAGTCGAGAATGGCAACTACTACTACCAAGAATGCTACTGGGGCTCATTCTCCCGATCGGTCCTCCTCCCGGTTGATGTCATCCCAGAAAAGGCTGATGCATCCCTCAAAAACGGAATCCTCACTATCCGTCTCCCCAAGGCTGACACGACCAAGACTAAGAAGATTCAGGTCCGCGGATTCTAAGAACTTTGTATCCCTCACCGCATGACGTTGCCGGTTCTGTCCCTGATGGAATCGGCATTCCTTTTTCACTCTATCACCTCGCCCATGCCATCCTGCCCCACACTCTCTCTCAAGCGATTCTCCCGCGCCCTCTTCGTAGGCGCTCTTTTGGTGTGCGGAGTGCCCACCATCGTTTCAGCCCAAACGCTTCCTGAGTCAGTCTCTATCACAGCTGCCGACTACACCGAGACCCTCACTCGTGAGGATTTCGCCTCCTGGTTTCACCTCGAGACGACGCTCGTCCCCTCATCTCGACTATCGGAAGCTACCGACACCCTCTACTGTCCCGTCAGCGCCCTCTATTGTGATCTCTCGCTCTCTCGCCATACCCGAGATCGGTTCGCTGTTACCTTTGAGCGCGAGGCCAATCCCGAGGCTATCGCAT
>CAYNNJ010000108.1:0-2552 GCA_964398755.1 uncultured Bdellovibrionales bacterium | reverse complement strand
AAGGGGATCAATTATTTTCTCGAGGCCATGCCAATCGTCGCCACAGAGTCGGCGCAGGCCCACTTTGTGCTTGCTGGTTTTCCGCTTGATCTCATCTCGCATGATATCCCGGTAGATCTCACGTCACGGGTGACCATCGTGAGTCCATCGCCATACTTTGACCTGCCTCAAATTCTCCGCATGAGTGATATCGGGGTTGATCCCAAGGATGAGGCCACCCGGGAGGCGAGTGGCAAGACGCTTCAGTATATGGGCGCCTCGCTTCCCGTAGCGTGCTTTGGGACAGAAAACAATCGGGCCTACTTGGGTGAGGGTGGATCGTATGCCGCTGACATGACCGCGGAGTCCCTCGCTCGGGCCATCCTTGGGCTGGTGGCGGATGCGACGCTTCGGGAGCATAAGGGGGCTATCAATCGCGCCCGAGCCGAAGACTACAGTTGGGAAAAGAGTGCCGAGAAAGTGGAGGGTATCTATCGACAATTGTTATCACCCGTCCTATGAAATTGATCCTTATTAAACTTGGTAAAGCCTGGAACGTGCTGAGGCGCGATGGGTTCTATCGCGGAGGGAGACGAGTCCTTTTGGCTCTCGGACAATTGTTTCGGCGTGTTCGACCCGGTGATATCCTCTTCATTTCAAACGGTGTCGGGGACAGCGCCCGCTATCGGACGGTCCATGTGGCTGAATCCTTGGAGCAGGCTGGTTTCCGGACAGCTGTGACAGTGCAGGATAATCCGTTTCTTCTCTCGTACGTCAACCAATTTTCGGACTTTGTTTTTCACCGGGTACTCTATACGGAAACGGTGGCAGTACTTGTCGCCAAACTGAAGGCCCTAGAGAAGACGATCATCTTTGAAACCGATGACCTCGTCTATGACCCCGAGTTTCTCAAGCACATGGACTACTACCAGCATATGAATGCCTGGGAAAAAAAGCTCTATGAGCATGGTTTGGGTGGCGAAATTTTGAATGACTCGTACGTAGCGGTTGCTACCACGACCACGACTTTTTTGGCTGAGAAACTCCGCACCAAAGGGAAAGAGGTATTGGTGGTGCGTAACAAACTTTCGAAGCAAGATCTTCTCTGGGCCACCGATGCCTTGGCGAAGAAAGATAACGGCCATAAATTATCAGCGAATCATCCGATCCGCATTGGCTACTTGTCGGGAACACCTAGTCACAACAAAGATTTTGCCACTATTACCGGAGCTCTGGTCTCGATACTCGAGCGTTTTCCCGTAGCGAAGCTCGTCCTTGCGGGACCTCTTGATACCGAGAGTGTGCTTGCCCGATTTGCCGACCGGATTGAGCGGGTGCCGTTTGTACCCCGGAGTGAACTCTTTGGGGTTATCGCGTCGCTTGATATCAATCTCGCCCCGCTTGAAATTGGAAATCCTTTCTGTGAATCGAAATCGGAACTCAAGTGGTTTGAAGCGGGGATTGTTTCGGTACCGACTATTGCTTCGGCTACGCAGACGTTTCGCGAGGCGATCACTGATGGCGTCGATGGCTACGTAGCGACAACCGAGAACGAGTGGCAAGAGAAACTCGAGCATCTCATCACTGATTCAGAGGCACGACACGCGATGGGCGCCCGAGCTCGGCAAACGGTCCTCGACCGATATACGACCGAGGTGAGCGATAGTGCCTACGCCGAGTATCTGCACCGGATACTCCAAAAATAGCGGGAATAGAGAGAAAAATCGAGACGAGGATCGCAACGCGATACTCGTCTTTTTGTCTTGACAGAAAAGTCAAAAAGTGTTACCGTTTCGCTACCCTTAACAACCGCAGGAGCGGAAATGACAGAGAAGAACAGGCCGGGAACGCTCGGCTCAGTGGTGTTTGATCGCGAGTACGGGGATCGCACGCCCTCGATTCTTGTGGCAGCGGTAAGGCCCGAGAAGGAGCAAAGAACGTGGAAGATTGAGATGAGGTGCGGCACGCTTTGCGCAACAAATAGCGAAGCTCTCGACCATCTGACGCGGAATGTCATGCTTGGCAACACGACGAGTCAAGGAGCATTTGGACTCTATGGCTTTGCTCATCTCGCCCTGTCTCTCCGCTTCACCGACTGGCCGAATCCGCTTCTCGTAGTGATCGAACGATCATGGGGAACGACGGTCTATCCGCGGCATCTTTCCTTGCCGTACGGCACCGCCAGGAGCATCGAGGAGCTGCTTGACCCTTGGCTCATCGCCAATCGCAGTTTCGGACAACAAATTGCCATCGGTATTGCCTTCGGTGACGATTCGGAACGATTCCTCCGGATAGGGAATGATCCTGACCACGCAGTCGAGGCGATGAGTCGTCTCGATCACACACCGGCCCGCCAGAGCGTGCGCTGGCAGATGCCCGTAGCAGCTACGGATGCGCTCATCACCGGTGTGACCGATAGCGCAGGACACAGGACAAGAATGAGACGTCATTCATGCCTCATTCATACAGACACGTCGAGCGCCCGCATCGAACTGGTGTATCTGCGAGAGATCCAATTCCCGGGTACGCTTGAAAAATGTTGCCTGTGGAATGCAGGAGTCGATGAAGCGACG
>CAYNNJ010000107.1:0-2581 GCA_964398755.1 uncultured Bdellovibrionales bacterium | reverse complement strand
GTATACATAGGCTTGGAATCTAGGGTACGTGATTCCAAGGTATTGAACCATAACGCAGGGATTGACGAATCCCTTCTTTTTCATTACAGTAGCAAGGCACCTTTACAAGAGGGGTCGAGAAGAACAACAGACCAAAAGAAAGTCGAGGACAGAATGCATTTCAAGCAATACCAAGTGAAGTCACTCACCCGAAAGGGACCTGGCTTCGTGGCACTTTTTGACGATACCGCGCCCGCCAACCCAAACATGGGCGTCATTGTCGGCTACGCCAATCGAGCGCAACTGGCAGCTGGACGAATGCGCTTCGAAATCAAATGCTCCGGCAACGACACCTGTACCCTGACTCCCAAGGATGATGCGACGGCCATCCCGTCACCCGTCCTGCGCGAACAGGCGATCCACTTCTTGATCGAAGTCGGATTCATGCCTGAAACCGCGCGTCCGAAGTCGGCAATCCCGACAACGGAAATCGCCACCTCCACCGATCTCGCCCAGGCAACTGCCTAGGCTTCAACCCCGTTCTTCTTGTCTCCTCCAGGTCCCGTCATGAAGGACCTTTTCGCAAGCCCGGAACGTCACGTACGTTCCGGGCTTGGTTTCTTTTTGGGGTGATATACCACCACACCAATATATTGGTGTGGTGGTATACTCTAATCATCAACTAACCCCTGCCCTTATGACCTTCGACACTCCCCTTTCCGAAATAGCCTCCATCAAAAAACCCACCCTCGCCAAATTAGCGCACCTGGGACTACTCACCGTGCGCGACCTCCTCTATCATTTCCCTTTTCGGTACGAGGACTACTCGGCGATTCATACCATCGATTCAGTTGCCCCAGAAGAAAAATGTACCCTCATTGGTACGATTACCGAGATAGAAGCGGGACGAACCTGGAAGAAAAAACTCTTTCTCACCGAAGCCACCATCACCGATGATACCGGTCAGATCCGACTCATCTGGTTTAACCAGCGCTTTGTTTCTCAAATGCTCGAGGTCGGTATGACTATCCGAGTGAGTGGCAAAGTAACGCGTGACAAAACCGGCCTCGTCATGCAGAGTCCGGCCTTTGAGCGATCGTCTCGTGATGCGACCCACACCGGTCGGCTGGTCCCTATCTATCCCGAGACCGCCGGCCTCACCTCCAAGTTCTTCCGCTGGCAACTCACCGGAATATTCCAAAAACTGACTGAGTTCCCCGACCCCATTCCCGAGGACATCCTCCATCGGCTCCACCTCCCGACCCTCAAGCAGGCTCTCATCGCGCTCCACTTTCCCAAGACGGTCGACCAAGAGACCATTGCCCGCAAGCGCTTTGCGTTTGATGAGATGCTCATGGTCCAGCTCAAGTCCCTCCAGGTGAAGGCTCTGTTTGAAACAGCCCAAGCGACCGCCCTCCCATCGGACGAGGCCCTCCGCCGAGAGTTTCTCTCAACTCTCCCCTTTACTCTCACCAACGCCCAGAAAAAGGCTGGCGACGAAATCCTCGCCGATATGGCCGAACCCCGACCGATGAACCGACTCCTAAATGGTGACGTCGGGAGCGGGAAGACGGTCCTCGCGGCGCTCGCTTCTTTTGTCACTGCGCATCACGGCTACCAGGTCGCTCTCCTCGCTCCGACCGAAGTCCTCGCTCGCCAGCACTACGAGAGTTTCACCCGACTCATGAGCGATACCGGTCATGGTATCGTCCTCTTTACTGGGAGCTATCGTCTCTCCGATGGTCACCCTACGACTCGCCCGAGCCTCCTCAAAGCAATACAGGCCGGCATCCCCCGGATCATCATCGGCACCCACGCCCTCCTCCAAGAAGACGTCATCTTCGACCGGCTCGCCCTCATCGTGGTCGATGAACAACATCGTTTTGGCGTCTCTCAGCGTGCCCGCTTACAGGAACTCTCTTTCAACAGTCAAGATGGCTCCAGAGAATTGGTACCGCATTTTTTAAGCATGACCGCCACCCCTATCCCTCGTACCCTCACCCTCGCCTTTTTCGGGAACCTCGACCTCTCGCTCCTAGACGAGCTCCCCAAGAATCGCAAACCGATCATTACCCGCATTGGTCGTTCCGAACGTGACCGGCAAAAGATTTACGAATTCATCCGAAGCGAAATTACCAAAGGTCGCCAGGCCTTTGTCATCTTTCCCCTCGTGGAAGAATCCATGGCCCTCCGGGACGTGAAGGCCGCCATCGCACAACATGAGCATCTCACCCAAAATATTTTCCCGAACCTCCGAGTCGGGCTCATTCATGGCAAACTCAAAGCCAAAGAAAAAGAAGCCGTCATGCACGACTTTAAAGATAGAAAATATGACATCCTGGTCGCCACAGCGGTGGTCGAAGTCGGGATTGATGTCCCCAATGCGAGCATTATCCTCATAGAAGAAGCCGAACGTTTTGGCCTGGCCCAACTTCATCAGTTCCGAGGGCGCGTTGGTCGCGGAGAGCATCAGTCCTACTGTTTTCTCATCCCGGGCAAGGCATCAGGGGTTCATAATGAGCGATTGCAAGTTTTGGAAAAAAGTACCAGTGGATTCGACATCGCTGAGGCCGACCTCACCATCCGTGGCCCAGGCGCTTTC
>CAYNNJ010000106.1:0-2606 GCA_964398755.1 uncultured Bdellovibrionales bacterium | reverse complement strand
GGTCCCATATGCCTCAAGAGCAGCGCTCACTGCCACCATAAAAGCAATGACTGCACCCGCGAGCCACTCCTCGAGCATTGCGGCCACAATGAGCGTGAGGAGTGCCAGATAGTCGAGGTTCCACTTGCCACGCCGTATCCGCGTGAGTGATTCATGGAGGAGTCGCACGAGACCAATACCGAGAGAAAGTGTCCAGAGTCCCTGAAGCGCCGGGATAAACCCCAAGCCTCCCAATAGGAGTAGGAGGAGCGGGAGGCGAAATTCACGCGAGAGGACAATGTCTGAGAGTTGTATCATAACGCAGACCTTTTTGATTTTGCCGTCTTTCTTCCTCGAGGTTGTTTCTCTGTTAGCGCTTCATGACGCCGCAATTCCCGCTCATCCGCCAAGAGGCGATCTTCGAGGATGTCGATCTCTCGTTCTTCGCGCCGTAGTTCCCGAAGGAGCCACAGAATCATAGCCCCAAAGACTCCAAATGAAATGAGACTCCCACCCAGAACAAAGATGAGGGGGCTACTGAGTGATCGTGCCCCGTCACGAATCTCATCCCAGTAGGTATCCCGAGACACCCCCTCATCCTGCCACTCCTGACACTTGGTGAGATAGGGAAGGATATGCGCATCCGTCATAAAAAGCTGATTGGTCACCTTGGTTTCGTTGAAAACGGTTCGGGCGACATCACAGTGTCGCTCAAGAAACGCCGTAAAGCCCTGGCGAAACTTTTCGCCATACCGTCCCTCTTCCGGTAGTATGCGCGAAGCGAGCGCGAGTTCCTCGATCAGTCGAATAGGGAGCGCAAAGGCAAAATTATCACCAGCCGATCGCGTCAGTTCATCGGTTTGAAACGTAACGAGACCGAGTACCTGGCCCGCGTCATTAAAGAGAGGCCCACCACTTGATCCCTCTGAGACTTTGGCGTCGGTTTGAAAAATCTTGAACGTTCCGTCCTCTGATTCACGGATGGCGCTCACCACACCGCGAGTAAAGGTAGCCTCTGACGGGTCTTGTTCGTTAATTTCTGCCGTCGCCGGAAATCCAAAAATCGAGACCTTACTCCCGACGGAAAAATATTCCGCCCGACCCTGCGCGAGGGCGGGGAGACCGCTCTCCGCTATCTTTATGAGGGCAACATCCCGACTATCATCAAGAAAGCCGTTATTGACAGCGACGATCTCGGCCGGGAAACCGGTCGCAATGAGTTCCGAGAGTGGCATGTGGACTGCTCCCGGACGAAGGACCGCTACCGATTGCTTCAGATCAAAAGTACTCTCTTTAAGAATGTAGCGGATAATCTCACGAGAGAATTGCCGACTCGCTTCGTCATACAGGAATTGGTCCATTTCTTCCTCGCTCATGAGGAGAGCATTTTCAAAAACCGCAGCGAGGGCGCTCTCTGAAGCGAGAGATGTTTTTATGGTTTCAAGCGACACAACATGGGCGTTCGTCGCAATATACCCATCGGGGTGAATGATAAATCCCGTTCCCGAGAGATATTCGTCAATCGGGACATCTGTATAACGGTCAGGGAGAAGCATCACTGTCCGGGACTTGATATCAACCTTGACCGCAGGAATGCGAGCAGTACCGGTGATATGCTCCGCAATTCGTACCACTCCTGGCTTCATGAGGTCTGCCAATGCCTCCTCTGAAAGAGACGTCGCCTGGGCCGTCGCTGGAGAGAGGATGGCCATACCAAGCCAGCCAAAAAACAGTCCCCCTTGCCACCTCGTTTGACTCAGATGAAATATGAATCTCATGTTGGTTTCTTTCATTCATTGTATCATGTTTCGAACGCACTCGGCATGGCTTAAACCTAACCTTCTTTCAATTGACAAGCGACTCTATTTCTGCTACGCTAGGGGGCCTACTTATAACCTCATATCTTATGTTAGAGCGACTGAAATTCGCCTCCCGACGAAGCCTGGATCGGATGGAGCAGTATCCAGTAGTCAGTTTTTTTGGGCTTCTCGTTTTCCTCTTTGGCATTATCGTTTTGAGCTATATCCTCCGGACACCGGCCCCGGTGACGGAAGATACCACTCTCGAAGCCAAGGAAAGTGCTGTGTTCACTCCCGGGATCGACACGGCCTACGTAACCGTTCCCGCCAAGGTCAAAAAGGAAAGTATCGTGAATGTGGTCGCCCTCGCTCCTGGTATTG
Source organism: uncultured Bdellovibrionales bacterium (assembly GCA_964398755.1). Lineage (GTDB taxonomy): Bacteria > Patescibacteriota > Minisyncoccia > Moranbacterales > UBA1568 > UBA1568. The sequence continues at coordinate 447 of CAYNNJ010000106.1, read as the reverse complement.
TCTCCTCAGTCCTCACGGCACCAGGACGTTTCGTCCAGAGTGGCCAGACGCTTCTTGTTCTCACCAATGACTACCAAGGTGGCAGTGCCGAACTTGGGAAACAACTCGCGAGTGAAAACGCTCGCCTTACCGCTGAGCTCGCCAAAATCGATAAGGACATCACTGCCCTCAAAGAAAAACAGACCAAGCGGGATGATACGCTCAGTGGTACCGAAGAGGATATCGCCCTCGCAGAACTCGAAAAAGATCGAGCCATAAGAAAAAGTTCTCTCGCCCAGAGTGCACTCTCACTTGAGCTCAGCACAAAAAATGACGCGGTCCTCAAGCCAAAAGTTTTCATGAGCGGGGTAGTTGAGAGTATTCGTGTCAAACGTGGCGACCTCGTTACGGCCGGCCAGGTACTCGCTACCATCGTGAGTAAGAACGGTGCCACGACGCTCGAGGCCC
>CAYNNJ010000105.1:0-2653 GCA_964398755.1 uncultured Bdellovibrionales bacterium | reverse complement strand
GTTACCTCGTCGAAACGTATCTTCTTCAGTAACCTATTTATTTGAGATTGGCATATGGCAAAGCAAACTCAACATCACGGTCGCGCCTGGTATGTACTTCATACCTATTCTGGTTATGAGGACAACGTCGCTCGCAACCTGAAACAGCGTATCGAGTCTATGGATATGCAGGAGCTCATCTTTGATGTCTTGGTACCAAAGGAGAAGAAGATCAAGATCAAAGGTGGCAAGCGCGTCGTCGTAGAAGAGCGCATCTATCCTGGCTATGTCCTCGTCGATATGATGGTGACAGATGCTTCGTGGTATGTGGTCCGCAATACGCCGAACGTCACGGGCTTTATCGGTCTCGGTACCACTCCAACTCCCGTCGATACCAAAGAAATCGAAGGACTGAAGAAGCGCATGGGTGTCGCCGAACCGAAGTACAAGATTGATGTCCATGTCGGTGATGCAGTGATGATTGTCGACGGACCGTTCAAAGAGTTTGAAGGCAAGATTCAGGAAGTAGATGAAGAGAAGGGCAAGGTCAAGGTTCTCGTCTCTATCTTCGGTCGTGAGACCCCAGTCGAGCTCGACTTCCTCCAGGTCAAGAAGAACTAATTGGTGAGATTGATATACATATATGGCCAAAGCAATTAAGACCGTCATTAAGCTCCAGATTCCTGCTGGCAAAGCCAATCCAGCTCCTCCGGTCGGACCAGCCCTCGGACAGCACGGACTCAATATCCAGGATTTCTGCTCCAAGTTTAACGCTGCCACCCAGGATCGCATGGGTGATATCGTTCCAGCAGAAATTACGGTGTTCGAGGACCGCACCTTTACCTTTGCGCTCAAGACCTCTCCCGCCTCTGATCTCCTGAAGAAAGCGGCCGGTATCGCCAAAGCTGCTGCCAATCCACTCAAGGACAAGGCTGGCCAGGTGACTCAGGCTCAACTGCGTGAGATCGCTGAAAAGAAAATGACCGACTTGTCTGCCAACGACGTGGATGCTGCCATGAAGATCATCGCTGGCTCTGCTCGTTCGATGGGCATTCGGGTGCAGGAATAAAGAATCATGAGATATGAAGCATGAATGAATTCTAGTCATAACTTCATACTTCATAAATCATACGTCATAATTCATCACTAGATTGTGGGAGTCTGATCCGCCAGCTGGCGGACGAAGACGTTACTACCACGACAATACTATGAAACACGGGAAAACATACCGTAGCGTAGCTGAGAAGATGGAAGGAGCCAAGGACTACACCATAGAAGAGGCGGTGGCCTTTTTGAAGGAACACAAAGTAGCCAAGTTCGACGAAGCGGTCGAAATTCACGCCCATCTCGGCATCAACCCCAAGAAGTCTGATGAAATGGTCCGGGCGACCGTCATCCTCCCTCACGGCACAGGCCGGAGCCAAAAGGTAGCCGTAATCACCACGTCCAAGGAAAAAGAGGCTGAGGAGGCCCAGGCTGACCTCGTCGGTGGCGAAGAAGTCATCGCTGATATCAAGGCAGGCAAGCTCACTCCGGGGACACACTTCGATGTGATCCTCGCGACTCCGGAAATGATGCCCAAGCTCGCGGTTATCGCCAAGATCCTTGGTCCCAAGGGCATGATGCCGTCACCTAAGACCGAGACCGTTACGGTCAAGATCAAGGAGGCCGTCGAAATGCTCAAGAAGGGAAAGAAAGTGAGCTTCAAGAACGACGATACGGCCAATATGCATCAGGTGATCGGTAAGCTCTCCTTTACGGCCGAACTGCTGACTGAGAACTATCGTACCCTCCGTGAAACACTCGACAAGTCCAAGCCCGAAAACATGAAGGGCAAACTGGTCAGGTCACTCTCGATCTGTACGACGATGGGTCCGAGCCTCAGACTCAAGGCATAGTTTGGAAACCCGACTTTCAAATTCTATAGGCTATCAGCTAATCGCTATAAGCTGCCCGTATGATTCTCTCCGATCGCGATATCAAAAAGGAACTGAAGAGTAAAGAAATCACCATCAAGCCATATCGGCCGGAGTGTCTCCAGCCGGCGAGCTATGATGTTCATCTCGACCGTCACTTCCTGGTCTTCAATGTCAATTCGAATTTTGTCATCGATCCGCGCGACATCTCCAAGGACTTGATGCAAAAGGTTTCGATTACGAAGACTGAGCCCTTTATCCTTCATCCGGGGGAGTTTGCGCTTGGGGTACTCCTCGAAGAGACGGGCGTCTCTGACAAACTCGTTGGGCGTCTCGAGGGCAAGAGCTCACTTGGCCGGCTCGGGCTCATCATCCATACGACCGCTGGCTTTCTCGATGCCGGGAACTCGCTCAAGATGACCCTGGAACTCTTTAACGCCGGTCGTATCCCGCTCAAGCTCTACTATGGGATGCCGATTGGTCAGATGGCCTTTGAGTACCTCTCATCGCCCTGTGAGCGGCCCTATGGGTCCAAGGGCCTCAACAGTAAGTATCTCGGTGATACCAAGCCCCAAGCCTCCAAAATGCACCTCAACTTCAAGAAAAAAAGCCCGAAAAAATAGGGCTTTTTTCTTTTCTTACCGGTTTGCGGAACCGAGGAGAGTACGATAAAATGGGTATGTTACGGTAATTTTCTCGTGTACCAGTATGCGTCAGTATTTGGATTTGCTCACACATATTGAAGAACTCGGCGTCGT
>CAYNNJ010000104.1:0-2689 GCA_964398755.1 uncultured Bdellovibrionales bacterium | reverse complement strand
GAATGAAGTTTTTGCTACGCTACTGAAAAAGGGGCATTAAATCCTTGAATTCACTACAACTCTCAAAGCACAAAGACCAAACAAAACCCAGATTTCAAAACAAAAACCTAAGATACTTTTTTGTGATATTCCCTTTTTATAGTTTGTTTGGCTTTTGTGTTTTCTGCTTTGTGCTTTTCTTATTACTCCACCGTCACCGACTTGGCGAGATTCCGTGGTCGGTCCACGTCATAGCCTTTGGCCACGCTCATATGATAGGCCAAGAGCTGAAGTGGGATGACGGAAAGTATCGGAGTGAGCATCTCAAGCGTTTTGGGGATATACACGACCGCATCGGCTTTTTTGGCGAGCGCGGTATTTCCCTCGGTGGTGACAGCCAAGACCGTCCCTCCTCGCGCTCGTATCTCCTCCAGGCCACTCACGCTTTTTTCATAGACGCTATCCTCGGGCGCGATGAGGATTGTGAGGGATTCTTTGTCGACCAAAGCAATCGGTCCGTGCTTCATCTCACCCGTCGGATACCCTTGCGCCGAGACGTAGGCGATTTCCTTCACCTTGAGCGCCCCTTCGAAAGCGATTGGGAAATTGTACTTCCGACCGAGATAGAGATAGTTCTTACGATTGGCGTACTTCTTGGCCAATTTTTTGATGGTACCTGATTGTTCAAATATCCGCTCCATCAGGCGTGGCAGTTTCAAAAGTTCCTTGGCAATCCGCTCTCCAGTAACGAGTGACATCCCGCGTTTACGACCGAGATAGAGCGTGAAGAGTGAGAGGATGGCGAGTTGTGAGGTAAAAGCCTTGGTTGAAGCGACCGACACCTCTGGTCCGGCATGATTATACACTCCAGCATCCGTCTCGCGGGCAATGGTCGAACCCACAACGTTCACGATACCAAGCGTGAGCGCCCCTTTACTCTTGGCCTCACGGATAGCAGCCAAAGTATCAGCCGTTTCTCCCGACTGCGAGAGAGCCAGTACGGCGGTGTGTTTATCAAGAAGAGGTTTACGGTAACGGAACTCCGAAGCATACTCGACCTCGACTGGAATCCCGGCATATTCTTCAAGCATGTACTCACCGACCAGACCCGCATGATACGACGTGCCACACGACACGATCACAATGCGCTCTATGCCCTCCAAACGCTTCGCTACCTCGCGTAATCCACCGAGGCGGGCATTCCCATCATCCGGCAGGAGTCGCCCTCGTAGAGCATCAGCAAAGCTCTCTGGCTGATCAAATATTTCCTTGAGCATAAAATGCGGATAGCCACCCCGCTTGGCTTCTTTTTCCGACCACTCCACCGCCGTCTCATCTTTTTTCTGAATAGTACGTCCCGACTTTACCACATAGCCCTCTCGGGCAATAACCGCTCGCTCACCATCTTCAAGATAAACGACCTTTTTCGTATGAGCGAGGATAGCCGAGACATCAGAGGCGACAAAATATTCGTCCTTGCCGACGCCAATAAGGAGCGGGCTCCCCATCCGAGCCACAAACAATTTCTCCGGTTCAGCAACCGAGACCAAGGCAATACCGTACGTGCCCCGCAGTTCCTTGAGCGCCAGAGCAAAAGCCTCCTCGACATAGCCACTCTTTTTTACGTGCTCTTCGACGAGATGAGCCACGACTTCCGTATCAGTCTCCGATGAGAAACGATGACCTTTTTTTATCAACTGTTCTCGGAGTTCACTATAGTTTTCGATAATTCCATTGTGAACCAGTGCAATCCCGCCAGCGCAGTCAGCATGCGGATGAGCGTTCTTCTCCGAAGGCTTACCATGCGTCGCCCAACGAGTATGCGCGATACCAGTCGTCGCGGTAGAGGTGACTCCGTCTGTTTTTTTCTCCAGCTCGGCCACTTTCCCCAGAGCTCGTACCCGTTTCAATTTCTTCCCCTCCACGAGCGCCACACCCGCACTGTCATACCCGCGATATTCCAACCGTCGCAGTCCTTCGATAAGCAAATCCTTCGCCTCACGCTTTCCGACATAGCCGACGATGCCACACATAGGGGTAGAAATTAGTCCGCCAGCTGGCGGATGAGCTTATAGCTTTTAGGTAAAATCCATTCTCACCCCTATTCTAGCACTTTTTCCTAGCCCAACACTGATACTTGACTTTTTATCGTTTTTCTGCTATAATAGACTGTTATAAGTGCCTTAACATTTCAACCCCGTGCCAGAGTCTGGCACAACCACAAGGAGGGTCGTCATGACCTTTGCTGACAGGATGAAAATCCTCGGATTCTTGCTCTGTGGAGCGCTAATGGCGGCCATAGGCATGCCACTCGTCATCTTGGGTGGTTTTGTTTCAGCCTTCCCCTGGAACTTCGCCAGCATCATCCTCGGTGCTTTCCTCTTCTGTGGCGGAGCCAAGATCTATCTCAAGGCCTTCTAGCCCCAACCCCGAGGAGTTCTCATGGACCGTAACAGGCTTGCGCTCGGATTGATGCTTTTTTCAGTTGGTCTTTCGATGACCATCTCAAGTAATATCAGTCGCCTGGTGACTCTGCTGAAAGTCACTCCTCACACCAGCACTGACTTCGTCGGGTCGGATCTTTTCGTCATTCTTGGCCTGTTTGTCATGGTGGGTGGCAGTGCCATCATCGCCTACTCCTTCCCCAAGAAGCCCTAAACCCCAACCGACACCCCCCAACCCGCCCCTGCGCACAACCGCGCCGGGGCTC
>CAYNNJ010000103.1:0-2739 GCA_964398755.1 uncultured Bdellovibrionales bacterium | reverse complement strand
ATACATAGGCTTGGAATCTAGGGTACGTGATTCCAAGGTATTGAACCATAACGTTCCGCTGGACAAAAGAGAGAAAAAGGTGTATAATATAATGTTGTTTAAAAATCCATCTGTTTGCCAGAGCGAAGAGGTTTTTTAGGAGATTTCTTCGCTCTGGCAAACTCACGTCGTGAGAGCTAGAGCACGGTGAAAACCTACCCAGGAGAAAGCACCATGTCTCAAATCGCAGAATTCCACGCCGCCATCCTGCAAAACCTGCCGGAACTCAGTTCCGAAGAGATGCAACAGTGGATCGGTCAAAACCGGCCTTCCTTGCGTTCAGTTCTGGCGCAGGCGTTGGTTGGTCAGTACCTGACCATCACGGTCGACTACGGTGAAACCTTCGAACAGATGATCGTTGCCGGTCGTTACGATTGGACCAGCGACAACATCACGGCCGAACGTTTCCCGATCAAGGGGAGCGGTACGGCCACGTTCGAGACCAAGCTGTTCCATTTCAACCGACGCATTTCGTCGGAAGAAGCGGTGAAGCTCATCATCTCGGCTGACCCGACCAATCCCTGGCAGGTGGCCCAGATCGAGCACGAACTGGCCTACGGGGCAACCTACCCCGAAGAGCAACGTCAGTTCCCAATCGTGGCGCTCGGGTCTTCCGGCAAGCTCGTCGGCTATCGCTTCGTTTCCTACCTCCGCAGGTACGGTGCCGAGCGGGTTCTGGACCTCAGCGGCTGGGACGGCGGTTGGAGTGCCCACTTTCGTTTCTTGGCGGTTCGCCCGCTCTCTGTCCGCCCACCGGCGGATTGACTTCAGACCACAGCTCTTGGGCCCTTGGAATCTTGGGCTCTCGACATTACCCACCGTGTGCGTGCATACGGCGGGTCTTTTTTTCTGCTACACTACATATGGCAAATGAAAAATCTAGGGTTACGACTCTGGGTAATTTGTCCGCATGCCACGAGGTGAGAGTTGAGACGGCTACGGTTTTCTCAAGCGTGCTTGGTGGAGTATTCTCAAAAACAGAGACAAGTTGGTGTACCATGCTCGGTAACACACAAGGTTACAAATACGATACAACTCCGAGATAGTTCCTCCACGGTTTTGTGGGTTACGGATCAAAGAGTGGTGGCATGGATGGCACGGTACACATTATCTTCCTGCAAGCTCGACGGCAATCGCTACGTTTCCTACCTCAACAGGAACGATGCCAAGCGGAATCTGAACCTCAACAACTGGGACGACGATTGGAATGCCAACTATCGTTTCTTGGCGGTTCGCTACTTTCCCTGTTTCTCCTGGTCTCTCTGACCAGGAGTTTTACTTATGAGCTGACGTTTCCAGCCACCAAGCATCCTGCCAATTTCTGCCAGTCTCTCTGCGAGATGAGCGTACTTGTTGCTATCAAGCGCCTTGGTCTCCCAAGCGAGTTGTAGAAGAAGTTTTAGAAGGTCGACTCGAGAGATAGCTCTATCAATGAGGAGTTGTTTTTCGGTCATCGGGGAATAACTAGCGAGGAAACAGTACTCGATAGTGAGGAGAAAAACATCATCGATCTTTGATCCCAAAGTGAATCGACGAGCTTTCGGAAAGTGTACGAGGTATTCTTGCCACACTCCGTAGGCATCTTTTAACTTGAGTACGACTGGAATGAGCTTGGGTTGCCACAACTTCGGGGGGGGGTATTCTGGGAGGACATATATGAAAAAAATGGATAACTTCTACCAGGATATCATTTCTTTTGAAAACTTGCTTCTAGCTTGGGGAGAGTTCGTACGAGGGAAGAAAAACAAGCGAGATGTGCAACTGTTTCAGTATAACCTTGCGGATAATATACTCGAACTACATCTTGATCTGAAAGGTAGAACCTATGTTCATGGTGGCTATGAATCATTTCGTATCTCCGACCCTAAACCCCGCCATATTCACAAAGCATCCGTGAGAGACCGGCTCCTCCACCATGCTCTCTACCGTATCCTCTATCCATTCTTTGATCGGACATTTATCGCTCACTCCTACTCGTGTCGAGTGGATAAAGGGGTGCACAAAGCCCTTGATCGTTTCAGAGCTTTTGGAAGTCGAGCTTCCAAAAACCACACCAAGACCGTCTTTGTCTTGAAAGGCGATGTGAGAAAGTGCTTTGCTTCGGTCGATCAGGCGGTGCTCATGGGTATCCTCAAGAAACGGGTCACTGACCCGGATATCCTATGGCTCCTCGAGAGAGTGATCGGGAGTTTTGACTCTGGTTCTCCAGGACTGGGTTTGCCTCTTGGTAACCTGACCTCGCAACTCCTCATCAATATCTATCTTAACGAGCTGGATCAGTTCATGAAACATCGCGTCAAAGCCAGATACTACATCCGGTATGCTGATGATTTTGTGGTTTTTTCACAGGATAAGGAGGAGTTGAAAAACATACTCGTGCTGATAGATGCATATCTTCAGCTCAATCTCAGACTTGAACTTCATCCAGACAAAGTGTTCATCAAAACTCTCGCCTCTGGTGTAGATTTCTTAGGTTGGGTGCATTTTCCTGATCATCGAGTCCTAAGAACCATGACTAAGAAACGGATGATGAAGAGGATAGAGGAGTTGGAGGGGAAAGAAGAGGTAGTGGCATCGTACCTCGGGATGTTGTCGCATGGGAATGGGAGGGGGTTGCAGGAGACTGTGGCAAGTATCGCCGGGGCCGTATTCTAATCAATACCTTGGAATCATCTGAGAGGGAGTTTTGAGCAAAATACC
>CAYNNJ010000102.1:0-2865 GCA_964398755.1 uncultured Bdellovibrionales bacterium | reverse complement strand
ATCTCGGTGCTCATGCGCATACTGATTGACTCGCCATTTATTACGGACGAGCCAAATAAGAAAATCAAAGTCCGGTACCAAAGTCGAAAACACGCCAAAGAGCATGAGGTGAAAATGTGACTCGCCCGTCAAAAGCGATACGCCCCACCCAATGAGCAACCCTACCGCGATATCAATATACATAATTAAATATTTTTCTTACTGTGACCGAACAACCAGTCTATGGATAATAAGAATGGGTGCCAAGATGCCTGCTATAGCCAAACCAAAATACCAGTATCCCATAGGGAGACCGGCACGAGTGGCCATAGCACCCAAAAGTATCGGGGTCCATACGGAACATACCAACGTCATAAAATTCATGACTGAAATGAGTGTCGCCTTGTTATGGGAGTATGGAAATTCTTCAAACACCTGCGCCTCAAAAATAATATTTCTTGTCCGATCATAGGCCGGAAACAAGGCAAAAGCAAGCACCAGCAATATCGGGTTGTGCGTCAATCCCACTAATAGACAGGCGCCCACCAAATACGTTGCATCAAAGAGATAAAATGTCGTCGGCTTAAGTTTCTTCAAATGATGAATATACCAACCGACGATTGCTGCCAATAAACTCCCAAACGCCAAAAGAAAACCGAAAAATTGTGCTGGAATACCAGCCTTTTGAAATACCACTTCTCGATACATGGATGCGAAATCAAAGGACGAAGAAACAACCGCAAAGAGCAGAAACACGAGGAACAAACGGAAGACAGGGGCTGTCGCCATAAGGCGCTTTACTTTTTCACCTACGCCTCTCTTGTATCCAACCTCGGCCACAGCAACCCGCGCCGGCGGTGACTGAAACGACAGAATAATCAGAAATGAAATGAGGAGGCAAATGAACCCCAAGAAAAATGGGAGCTTGGGATGGATGGTATACGTCAGCGGAATGAGGGAAATCAATACGATATTTCCAAACAAACCAAAACTCTGCCCCTTCCCCATAATCTCACTGTACTCACCGTCACGACCCAGTGCCAAAAGTGTCTCGTGCATAAAGGCTTGAACTGTTCCCGATGCAAACGCCATCCCGACAAAAAATCCAACATTGGCTACCAAACCGCCCCAGAAATTAGCATAGAAGAGATACGGCAGAACAGAGATGGCCGAAATAAACGCTCCAAACGCGAGCGAGTTTTTGTGGCCAAAACGATCAGCAATATACCCGGAGGGAATCTCCATCAGAAACTGCGCCACGGCAGTGATACTCCCAATCAACGCTATCTGCTCCAGTGTCACGCCACCCTGCTCAATCAAAAAAATAACGACAAGCGGCAAATACACTCGCTTGGTGAAAATCTTGTAATAATTGTACTTGACGATGTTTCCTTCGAGATGAGACATAGAATATTCTACACTGAAACCAATCCCAGCTTTTTGAGGCGGGAGCGGATGCCACCGGGCTTGCGACCGAGTTTGGCTGACATCTCTTTCATCTGCTTGCCACGCTCGAACATCTTTTTGAGCTCCGCTTCTTCATCGGCCGTCCAGGCACGATAGGCCTGAGGATGTGTCTCACGGATATCAGCAAAAGCCGTTTCTGACTCGGTACTCTTTTTCTTTTTTGCCTTGGGAGTCTTCTTGACCTTTTTGGTCTTGCCGCCACAAATCACGATAAAGTTGTGCTCCATCTCGGCGATACGCTCGGGCGTCAGGCGCTCATACTCGGCGATGGCCCGTTCGGACGCGGACCGAAATCGTTCATCTTCGGCGAGGACGAGCGGATGCACCTCAAAGGCTCGGGCATTCACCCCAAGGAGATGAACCCCCGAGAGAGTCCGCACCCGCGAGAGTGCCACATAACCCTGGCCATACTCAAACGTCTGCGAGAGATCCATGACCGCGGCATCAAGCGACACGCCCTGACTCTTGTGGATAGTCATCGCCCACGCAAGCCGAAGTGGTATCTGAGTAATCTTGGCAAAGACTTCGTCGCCTTCAGCAATGGTCCATTCGACCGGCTCCGTCTCTACTTTCAGTCCATCGGTCGTGCGGACTATTGGATACTTTTTGTCCGTTGTGAAACCGATGACGGTGCCGAGGGTACCGTTCACATAGCCCGCACCCTGATTGTTTTTGGTAAACATGACCGCCGCCCCCACCTTGAGCTCGAGCCGTTCCGGTGAGAGACACCCCCTAACGAGTGCGCTCGTCAGTGCCTCGGGACCACGGAGGGCCATGGTGTAGGCATGCGTCTTCCCGGAGAGTTTCTTGAGTTCGGTATTGTTGAGCGTATCGACGTTCGCGTTGTGCGAATAGAGGCGTGTCATATCATCCGGCGCCTCGGACCGTTCGATAATGCGTTCGCGTATCGTCTCGAAATGGGTCTCATCGAATTCATTCCGGCGGATAGCCGAAAGAATCCGGAGAAACGTACTGTCCTCCTGGCGATGCTGTTCAGTGAGGTAGCACACGGTCGGTCGGAGTACGTTCCAGATCTCGGCATCAAAGGCAAACTCCACCACTTGGTTCCCCTCCTTGCCCTTACCAGCAACCGGAGGCAGCTGAAAGAAATCCCCAACAAGTACCACCTGGAGTCCGCCGAACGGGAGCTGTTGTTTACGGACGCGACGACACACTCGCTCCACGAGAGTGAGCACGCGTCCATCAAGCATCGAGACTTCATCGATGATGAGGACCTTGGCTTTTTTCACGCGCTTCGAAACATAGCGGTTGTCGGCGAGGTGTCGGAGCGCATCATCATCGAGTTCCGACTGAATCCCAATACCACTCCACGAATGGATGGTCATGCCGTGAATATGAGTAGCAGCAATACCAGTTGACGCGGTCACGGCAAAGTCTATCTCGTGTTCACGGAGATAG
>CAYNNJ010000101.1:0-2896 GCA_964398755.1 uncultured Bdellovibrionales bacterium | reverse complement strand
GGCAAGATTGCCTTTTGTCATGTCGAAGACGGGAGCGGTCGGGTACAGGGATTTTTTGCACTTGAGACCCTTGGTGACGAGTCTTTCAAACTTTTCAAAGAGACGGTCGACCTCGGTGATTTCCTCGCGCTCACGGGTGCAGTCTTTCTCACCAAGCAAGATGAGAAGAGTATTCGCGTCGAGTCTTGGCAGATGATCTGTAAGTCTCTCCGTCCTATCCCGAGTGAATTCTATGGATTGAAGGACGAAGAAGAGCTCCTCCGTCGTCGTTACCTCGACCTCCTCATGAATCAGGAGACACGCGATCTCTTTGTGAAGAAAAACGCCTTTTGGCAGACGGTCCGACGGATTCTTTCCGAGGAGCGTTTCCTCGAAGTCCAGACCCCAGTCCTCGAACACATCCCTGGAGGCGCCGAAGCCGAACCATTTGTGACGCATCACAATGCCCTCGATGCCGACTTCTATCTCCGTATCTCACTTGAGCTCGCGCTCAAGCGTCTCCTCGTCGGTGGTTATGAACGCGTGTTTGAGATTGGTCGCGTCTTCCGCAATGAGGGCATCGACCGTGAGCACCTCCAGGAGTTTGATCACATGGAGTTTTACGCTGCCTACATGAACATGGAGCAGGGCATGGCGCTCGTCGAACGCCTCTACAAGGACATCGTTCGAGCCGTGGTTGGTGAGAGTATGCAGACTACCTATGAAGACGTGACGATTGATTGGAACGTGGACTTCCCTCGCGTTGATTATTTCACTGAGTTTCAGAAAGAAACGGGGATTGATCTCTCTGGCGAGGTGACCGTCGCGGAGCTCCAGAAGAAAGCCGATGAACTCCATATCAAGTACGAAAAGAACTACGGCAAGGGCCGCATGATTGATACCATCTACAAGAAAACGGTGCGTCAGAAATTGCTTCAGCCGTGTTTCTTGGTCGGGCACCCGCTCGAAGTATCACCGCTGGCGAAACTTGATCCACGGAATCCTCGTCGTACCCTCCGTTTTCAGCCGATTGCTGGGAAGAGTGAGCTCGGGAACGGCTTTGCAGAGCTCAACGACCCGATCGATCAGCGGGCTCGCTTTGAGGAGCAGATGAAGCTCCGTGATGCTGGCGACAAAGAGGGGATGATGCTTGACGAGGATTTTATCCAGGCGCTTGAGTACGGCATGCCACCAGCTTGCGGGTTTGGGATGAGCGAGCGACTCTTTGCTATCCTCATGAACCGTTCCATCCGCGAGACGGTCATCTTTCCGCCGATGAAAGACAAAGAGTAAGAGTGTCAAAAATTTGGTCGCATAGTTCAGTTGGTTAGAATGCTGCATTCACATTGCAGAGGTCCCTGGTTCGAGTCCAGGTGCGACCACCAAATTTTTAGAATTCTATAGGCTAGTGAAGCTAAAAGTTATAAGCTACCCATATGCTTGATATCGCATTCATCCGAAACAATGTCGATGCCGTCAAAGCGGCTGTCTCCGCCAAGAATCTGTCAGTCGATATTGATGTTCTTTTGGCCAAGGACCGAGAGCGGATCGCACTTCTCCAAGAAATTGAAGAGCTCCAGTCGCTCAAGAATGATATCAATGACCTCATCAAGCAGGCGAAGACTCCCGAAGAGCGGGCCGAAGTGATCGAGAAAGGCAAAGAAATCAAGCAAAAAACCGAGGCGCTCGAACCACTCTTCGCTCGGGTGAAAGATGAGTACGAAGTGCTTATGGCCCAGGTACCCAATATCATTTCTCCAGATACCCCACGGGGCAAGAGTGATGCTGAGAATCAAGAAGTCGGAAAGTACGGCGAGATAAAGTCGTTTGATTTCACTCCGCGCACCCACATCGAACTCGGCCAGATGCTCGATATCCTCGACCTCGAGCGGGGGACCAAGGTGTCTGGCTATCGGGGCTATTATCTCAAGAACGAAGGGACGCTCCTCGTCATGGGTGTGATGCTCTATGCTATTCAGAAAATGGTCGCGAAGGGATTTGCTCCGATGATTCCACCGACTTTGGTCAAGGGCTTTCCGCTCTTTGGTAGTGGCTACTTCAAGGGACTCGAATATGATGGTGGCGTCGATGAGATCTATCAGGTCGCTACCTCAGACAAAGAAGCCGATGGGAGTGTCTCCAAAGAAGCCAAGTTCTTGGTCGGGACTGCCGAGCCATCACTCCTCGCGTACTATTCGGGCGAAGTGCTTGATGGCGCGACCCTCCCACTCCGTCTCGCTGGTTTCAGTCAGTGTTATCGGAGCGAAATCGGGAGCTATGGCAAGGACACCAAGGGTATGTACCGCGTTCATGAGTTTATGAAGGTGGAGCAGGTCGTCCTCTGTCCCGCCGATATCGAACTGGCCAACCAGCTTCAGGAAGAAATGATCGCTGTCTCCGAAGAGATGCATCGTGAGCTCGGTCTCCCATACCGCAAGATCCAGATTTGTAGCGGTGACATGAGCGCCGGCAAATACCGTGCCTTTGACCTCGAAGCCTGGATGCCAGGGATGAACCGTTACGGAGAGACAGGATCAGCCTCGAACTTCCTCGACTGGCAGTCACGTCGTCTCAATGTGAAGTACAAGGACGAGAACGGCGACAAGAAGCATGTCTACATGCTCAACAACACAGCTCTCCCGAGCCCGCGTATCTTTATCTCAATCCTCGAGAACTACCAACAGGCTGATGGCTCAGTCATCGTCCCCGAAGTCCTCCGTCCCTTTGTCGGCAAGGATGTGATTCGACCGAAGGGGTAGAATGCCTAGTTAGAAAGAAAAAAGACCCTGAAATAGGGTCTTTTTTTTGATTGGTGGGTGCGGGGGGAATCGGTCACAGATAATCTGTCCACCGACGTGGCCATATTTCCGCGACCCCGGCTCGTGGTTTCGCGTGCTCGCGAAACATCACTCCGGCT
>CAYNNJ010000100.1:0-3163 GCA_964398755.1 uncultured Bdellovibrionales bacterium | reverse complement strand
CTCCAGATATAATCAATTCCCCACGAAGCGAGGAGTCCGAAGAGAAAAAGAAGTGGGTTGTTACTCGCGCCAACACTCAGCCCCCCGAGCCCTGAATTTGAGGTATAAATCGACAGTGCGTTTTTGAGAAACTCAATTTGATTTTCTGGTGTGAGTACACCGACATCGCCAAACGTAAAGAGTACTCCCTGAAAAATCCAGCGATGGAAAACTACCATCTGGAACAGTACCAGAAAAAGGACGTATTTATGTTTCTGTAGGAAAAGCATCATAGTCTCGATCATGCATTCGTAACTCGGATACGGACATCTCTCGCGTCTCTCTCACTCACCTCTCCCTGATACCAAGTAAAACGAGTCTCTCTTCGAACATACGGGCTTCGCGCGACCAGTGACGGTGAACCAAAAAACGCTTGTAGGCCGTCTTGAGAGAGAGGAGCGCCCGTCGCGGAAGCACAAGCGAAAGGCCCATAAAAAAGAGGTATTTCGGGCTCACCAACATATTGGGATTTTTCTTGACCGCTTGGGCAAAAACTCGAATGAGGTTCCTATTCCCCGTATTAATTTTTTCAGTTGGCAGAATTGACGCATGACTCTCGACAAAAAAATCCTGTATGAAACTCTCATCGGGTACTTCCGCTCCCCCCTGTGACGCATAGTATGTTGTTACCCGCTTATAGATTTCCAACAGTTCAAGCGATGCATGACGCTCATTTTTCTTAATTCGCTTACCCTTGACCGCTTCAAAACCGAGTTGATCATTGTGTGCCCGTCCACCAATGAGGTACTCGCCGATACCATAGGCCTCGGCCGTCCCTAAAATCTTGCCAATGAGCTCTACCTGCGGAAAGAGCCAATCTTCCTTTGGGTAGAGCGCGGAAAAATCGACAGTATTTCGTAATCCGATACCGGGAATATAACATGACTTGAGCCAAATATGCTTCAGCCGATCCGCCAGTGAGGCAAAATGAATATCATACGGAAAATGCTGATAGGCCCAGTCCATCTCATAGTGTTCGTTAAATTGGAGAATGTTGCTGTAAATAAATCCAACCTTTGGGTACATTTCAAAAACCTCGACGTACTTCCGCAGGACATGAGGACCAAGGAGGATATCATCATCTCCGAGAGTCACTATGTACTTCCCCCGTGCTTCTTTGAGCGATTGCAAAAAATTTTTGCTGTAGCCGAGATTGGTCGTATGTTTGATAAATCGGATGTCGGGATGATCTCGGAGATACGGTGCTATCATCTCACTCGTCTCATGATCCTCTACGCAATCATCCAAAATGACGAGTTCTGAACGCACGCCCGTTTGTCCGAGATACGACAACACCAAGTCGCGAACCATCACTGGACGCTTGTATGTTGTTACGACCACGGAAATTTCTATATCATTCATATTTTTTTGAGTGCCAGATTGTCAAACATACGATAGAGCTCGACATAAATATGCTCCGGATTAAAGTGCTCTGCCACATGCGCCTCGGCTCGTTTGCCGATAACCCGAAAGGCATCACGGTTCTCCATCTTTAACTGAAACAACTCCTTTGTTTTAGCCACAAAGGCGTCTACTGTAAGTGGCACGAGAAAGCCCGTCTCGCCTGTCACTACCATATCTTGTATGCCTGGGATGTCGGATGCAATCACGATTTTTCCGCTGGCCCCCGTTTCCAATACGGTGTATGGCATGGTCTCAAAGGAAGATGGAATCAGGACAAGATCCGTCCAATCAAAAAGTTCATGAATATGTTCATTTTGGATATGACCGAGATACGATACCTGCCCTGTCTCTTCTCCAAGACGAATCATCTCAGCCACCAGTGCTTCATCGCCCATGCCGGCAATTTTGACTCTGATTTTTGGACCGTACTCACTCCCGAGGAGCCGTTTAATACAGGCGATAAATATTCCGAGACCTTTTTCGATACTCACACGACCAATACTCAGTACTCTCAACTCCTCAGTCTCGTTTTCATGGTACGAAAAGCGATCAGCGAGAAACGGATTGGCAATGCGATAGATGGCGCCCGAAAAACCCACCCGCTTCACGAGAGCTTCGGCACTGCTCGTTATCACATGAACCGCTCTCGCCTGACGAAGCAAAAAAGCGTAGAGCAGGCCGTTATAGAGAAAATTGTGGAGCTTAGCATGAAACGTTTGAGCCGCTGGAAACTCAAGCGGTGTATGAACACCGACAATCATCGGAGGGAACGTCGTAAACACAAAACTCCTGAGGATAGCCAAATCAATAATTTCATTTTTAACATACAGGACATCCTGCTCCCGTAATATATCCCTCACCTCCCGGAAACGTGCACATTTTACGTATCGTACTCTTCCCAATCGAGCGAGCACATGTTCTGTCTTTTCACGATAAATATTTTCCACCGACATTTTTTTGCCGTAATAGAGCGTGAGAAGATGCTGGAGCCACTCGGTCCGCTTTTCATTGAACGTGACGATGGTAATCTCACACTGTGGATACCGGACTGAGAGGGCATGCGCTGTCTCCGTCAGATATTTTTCAAATCCGCCGGCGTGCTCCAGTATAGTATTGGCAAAAAAAGCTATCTTCATACGGAATCGTGTTTCTGAAATTTCACAAATATATTGGCAAAACCCTTCTTTGGACCGATGTATTCGAGGTGTTCACCCGAAACGAAGCGCTCCCCAAAGAACATCGGGCGACGAAAGAGCCACTTCGAGATGTACATATTGATAACTGAACCCACAGTCCACCACCCTCCCCGAATAAGGACGGTCACCGTCTCAAGTGAGGACTGCCGGGCCAAGCGCCGGAGCTGAAAGGCTGAGTAGTGACGATGCCCGAGGAGCCACCACGCCGGATCAAGGAGGGTCGCCCAAAGAGAAAGATGAGGGGTCGAAAGATAAAACGATCCACCCTTTTTGAGTACCCGGGCGACTTCAGCAAACATCTCTCGCTCGGTTCCGCGTGGAATATGCTCAATAACTTCCCAAGACACCACCGAATCAAAGCTCTCATCTGGAAAGGGCAGTTTGATGGCGGACGCAACAGTCGTCGTTACTCGCTCGTCGGTCAAATTCTTTCTAATGGTCAGAAGATCAGCCTCTGAAATCTCAATGCCCGTAATATGACTCGCTCCTCGCTTGAGAAAACTCACTTCGCACCAACCGAACCC
>CAYNNJ010000099.1:929-3220 GCA_964398755.1 uncultured Bdellovibrionales bacterium | reverse complement strand
GTGCTGAGAAGTTCCCCGTGCGTACCGTCGTCGTGAATCCGCGCAACTCCCAAGAAATCATCTTTTCCGCCGGCTCCGCCTTCTATCGTTCGACCAATGGTGGTGATACCTGGGCGGTGGTCGATCTCTACATCGACCGTAGCGTCTCAGTCCTCGCTTATGACCCCGCCGATTCCAGTATCATCTATATGGCCCTCCGCAATATCAAGTGAGATACCCCTAATAATTGTTGATTGTTAAGTGAACGACTATGGTCAAAGAACTGATTGAAGACAAGCGAGCCAGTTTCGAGAGTGCTATCGAACATTTTTCTGTTGAAATGGCCAAGATTCGTACGGGCCGGGCTCATCCGGGACTCGTCGAGAACCTCTCGGTGGATTATTATGGTACGCGCACGCCACTTCGTCAGATAGCGAGCATCAGTATCCCCGAGGCCCGTCAGATCCTCATCTCGCCGTGGGACAAGGGGTCACTGGTCCTCATTGAAGCAGCCATCCGTGAATCCGACCTGGGACTCAATCCCGGCAATGATGGTGTCGCCCTCCGGATCACCCTCCCGGCTCTCACCGAGGAGACCCGCAAGACCCTGGTCAAGTCATTGAACCAGCGCGCCGAGGAGGCTCGTATCGCCGTCCGCAACATCCGCGAAGAAATCTGGAAAGACATCCAGGACTTTGAAAAGGAAGGGACTATCTCCGAAGACGACAAATTCGCTGGCAAGGACGAACTCCAGAAAGTCATCGATGAATACAATCAGAAACTTGAAGTCCTCCGCAAAAAGAAAGAAGAAGAAGTGATGACCGTCTAGAAAGCTGGAGCATGAAGTACGAAGCAGGAAGTATGAAGAGTGTCTTTCTCCGGATTCTTATTCATGATTCATAACTCATTATTCAGTATTCATCTGTAAACTATGCTGACTATCCTCATTTTTGTCATCATCCTCGGTCTCCTCGTGTTTGTGCATGAGTTGGGACATTTCCTGGTCGCCAGATGGAATGGTATCCGGGTGGACGAATTTGGTTTTGGTTTCCCGCCCCGACTCTTTGGGGTGACCAAGAATGCCGAGGGCAAGTACGAGCTCGTGTGGGGGAGCAAAGAAATGCCGAGTGGGCAGACGGTGTATTCGCTCAACTGGATTCCTCTCGGCGGGTTTGTGAAAATCGCTGGTGAGGATGGACACGATACGACCGACCCGACCAGTTTCGCGGGCAAGTCCGCCTGGACCCGGATCCGGGTACTCGCTGCCGGTGTCTTCATGAACTTTCTCTTTGCCTGGTTCCTCATCTCAGTCGTCTTTATGCTCGGTTTGCCTCAGCCGATTGAGCCAGCTGATCATGGCAAGTTCGCTGATGCCAAGATCCAGGTCCTCGCCGTCGGCAAGGGGACCCCAGCCGAGATGATGGGTCTCAGTATGGGTGATGCTATCGTGAGTATCAACGGTGAGGCCATCACGACACTGGATCAGGTGACCCAGGCTATCAGTAGCCACAAGGGACAGACTATCACAGTGGTGGTAGACCGATTTGGCAAGCCCCTCACCCTCTCCGGGACTCCTCGCACTGAGTATCCAGCGACGGAGGGCGCACTTGGGATTTCTTTTTCCGAGACCGCAGTAGTGTCTTACCCATGGTACGAGGCTATCTATCGGGGAGCTATCGCGACCTATGACATTACGCTCGCTATCCTCGGTGCCTTTGGGATGATGATTGCTTCACTCTTTGGCGGAGCCAAGACGGCGCTCGACGTCACGGGCCCAGTCGGCATCGTCTACCTGACCAAGCAGATGAGCGATCTTGGTCTCCCGTACCTCCTCCAGTTTGCCGCGCTCCTCTCTATCAACCTCGGCATCATCAACATTCTCCCGATTCCGGCGCTTGATGGTGGACGCATCCTCTTTATCCTGATTGAGAAGTTGAAGGGGAGTCCAGTGAGTCATCGCGTGGAGGGGATGATCCACCAAGTCGGATTTATCCTCCTTTTGGTCCTCATGCTCCTCGTCACGGTACGTGATTTTGCCCAATTTCAGATCCTCGACAAGCTGACCCGGCTCTTCTCGTAATTCTCTTGCTGGAACCGCCAAAAACCCCTCAAATGAGGGGTTTTTCCTTTGTCTCGGCTAGCTATTGACATTTCTCGTATTTTTTGGTAATATATAAGGTCGTTAAATACTCTATATACCCTATGGGCAATCAGAACATTTTCGCACTGCTCCGCTCTAAATTTGGTACCCTCGTTATCGTAGGGCTCCTCTTTGGTGCCGACGTCCGCAACCAGCCCAGAACTGCCACCTG
>CAYNNJ010000099.1:0-919 GCA_964398755.1 uncultured Bdellovibrionales bacterium | reverse complement strand
GTCTCATGGTGACCGAGAAGCCATTTCAGACCAAGATGGATTTCCTCGTGGTGCAGTCGAATGCCAACAATCAGGACTTCTATACGCTGTTCAAGTCGTCCGAGTATCTTGGCAAGATTCTCTCTGAAGCAGTCTACAGCGACCGCTTTATCGATGCCCTCGTCGAGACTGGCAAAGTGAACAAAGAATTTCTCCCGTTCGACAAGCAGGAGCGTCTCGCCACCTGGTCGAAGATGGTCACGGTCAACAAGAACCTCGAACTCGGAATCATCAGCGTGACCGTCTCGGGTGACCGAGAGCGCGATGTCGCTCGTATCATGGACGGTAT
This sequence comes from uncultured Bdellovibrionales bacterium, assembly GCA_964398755.1. Lineage (GTDB taxonomy): Bacteria > Patescibacteriota > Minisyncoccia > Moranbacterales > UBA1568 > UBA1568. The sequence goes on along the minus strand of CAYNNJ010000099.1, from coordinate 591 downwards.
CGCCCAGGTACTGACGGAGCGCAACTCTCTCTTCCGCAGTGGTGATGAAAAGAGTGTCGAGATCCGTATCCTCTCTGGTCCGATCCTCGAACAGAGTCCGAACGTCGCCAAGATTCTCAAGGTAGTCCTCCTCGCCTTTGTCGCCGGCTTCCTCCTCAGTGCCTTCTTTGTGATTGCCAAGGAGGAATCCCGTGCCACGATCGTCCGAGGCACCCATGTACCTTTCAATGACCCGATGGCCTAAAGCCATCTCCTAGACTGAGAGCTTCAACCCTCTTGGTTCCTAGGAAGAGAGCGGTGCGGCGTTATCGTCACCACTGCTTTCTTCCTAGGATAGATTCGAATGTTGTAGTTTAACAATCTGTCTATCAGTTTTAGTGTTAAAACGCTTATGTCCGGTCGGATGTAGGCGTGATGTCATTTCACTCTGGAGGTCACATGAACAATATTCGTCGTTTGACGGGGGTTCTTGTAACCTCCGTCGCTCTCGCTTTCCTTTCGGGATGCGCGAGCATCAAAGAGGGATCTGGATTCACTGTGCAGCCGAAGTCGGCTGAAGCAGTGCGTCAGGAACCATGGCACAATGTGACG
>CAYNNJ010000098.1:0-3231 GCA_964398755.1 uncultured Bdellovibrionales bacterium | reverse complement strand
AGGCTCCGATTGCTGGATTTGTCCGAACATTGTCAGCCAATTTGAGTGGACTGGTCCAAGTGCTCAAAGCCATTGAAGAAAAGAAAGCCTAATTTATTGTCACCAATTAAGTAATCATAATTCTAACGATATGTCAGAAGAAAAGAAGGACGTCGTAGTGCCGGAGAAGTTTGAGAAGCTCGTCGCTGAAATTGAAAAGATGAGCGTCCTCGACCTTTCTGAGCTCGTACATGTGCTCGAAGACAAGTTCGGTGTATCCGCCGCTGCTCCTATGATGATGGGTGCTGCCGCTGCTGCCCCGGCCGAAGCTGCCGAAGAGAAGACCGAGTTTGATGTCGAACTCTCAGCCGCTGGTGCTCAGAAGATCAACGTCATCAAGGTGGTCCGTGAAGTGACCGGCCTCGGACTCAAGGAAGCCAAGGATATGGTAGATGCCGCTCCAAAGGTTATCAAGGAAAAGATTGCCAAGGCCGATGCCGAAGCTATCGTGAAGAAGCTTGTCGAAGCTGGTGCTACTGCTGTTGCAAAGTAATTTGCCCCACAGTTCCCAAACCCCGCCCCTGTGGCGGGGTTTTCTTTTGACAAGAAACAAAAGAAGAGTAGTATAAGAAAGTACTCGGCTCATGTGAGCCTTTTTTGTTTCAATAACCAAACGCACTATGTCACTCGAGACCATCTTGTCGTTCTTTGTCCTCATGCTTATTTCGATTGGCACCTACTTCGTGTCACGTCGGATTCGGGTGCCGTATACGGTCCTCCTCGTCCTCGTAGGATCGCTCCTCGTGCCACTCACTCATATCCCGTTTTTTCATTTCCTCCAGTCTTTTCAATTGACGCCCGAGCTCCTCTTTTACCTCTTTCTCCCGATTCTCATTTTTGAGTCCGCCTACAACATGCGGGTGCGCGACCTGATGCAAAACGTCCGGGCCGTCTCGTGGTTTTCGGTCGGGAGTCTCGTCATTTCCATGTTCTTTATCGCGGTCGTCCTCTTTTTTGTCTTGGGCTTGGTTGGGATGGAGGTCCCGTTTATGGCGACCCTCCTCTTTGGAGCCCTCATCTCGGCGACAGACCCGGTGGCAGTGCTTGCCCTCTTCAAGGAATTCGGAGTGCCACGTCGTCTCGCCTTTCTCTTTGAAGGGGAGAGCCTCTTTAACGATGGGACGTCACTCGCGGCCTTTTTGGTGGTCTTGGAGATTATTCTTGCAGGATTTTCTGGTGTGTCGACCGTCCTTGAGGGACTTTTTACCTTTTCGACCATGGTGTTTGGTGGTATCGCCTTTGGTATTCTCATGGGATTCCTCTTTGCGAAGCTCATAGAGCGCGTGGAGGACAACGAACACATCGAGATTACGCTCACCATGCTCGTCGCCCACCTCACCTTTATCCTCTCCGAAGTGCTCTCGCATCACCTCGTCATCGGCGGGATGGAGATCAAACTCTCGGCTATCATTGCGACCGTTATGGCCTCGATGGTTATCGGGAACTATGGTCGTTCCAAACTCTCGCTCACGACGCACCACTTCATGGAAAGCTTCTGGGGATACTTTGCCTTCTTGGTGAACTCACTCGTGTTTATCACCATGGGCTTTCTCTTTGCCAGTCTCCCGATCGAACTCCACGTGTTCCTCATCCCAATGCTCCTCACGATCGCGGTCGTCGCCGTAGCTCGTGCGGTTTCGATCTACCCGGTCGCCTGGTGGCTTAATCGGAGCAAGACCGAAGAGCCTATCCCGATGACATGGCAGCACCTCCTCTCCTGGGGGAGTCTCCGCGGAGCGCTCGCCGTCGTGATGGTGCTCCTTATCCCGGATACGCTCACCATTCCAGGATGGCAGTTTGATTTCACGGTGAAAGAGTTCATCACGGCGCTCACGATCGGTTGTATCTATTTCACCCTCTTTGTGAAGGCGCTCACTATTGGCACACTCATCCGACGGTTCAAACTGGATGCTCTCACCCCAGTGGAAGAAGCGGGGTATCACCAGGCTCGGTCGTATGTCTTTGCATTCGGCCAAGGGAAGATCGATGATTTCTACGACAAGCACTACATGAGTGAGGAAACCCATCAGCAGTTGAGCAAGGAAGTCGGTCGCAAGCGCGAACAGGAACAGCGAGAGTGTCAGAAAATTATCGATCACGTGGAGCATGACTTCGAAGAAGCACTCCGGGTCTATGCCCTCGGTATCGAAAAGCACTTCCTCGGGCTCCTCTTTCAGTATCGCGAAGTAAGCGAATCGGTCTACAAGCGTATCCTCACCAAGCTCGATGTACAGCTGGAGCGGGTCGAATGTGGCGACAAGCAGATCCTCTCTCTCGATGAAGCGTTCCAGCCTGACTGGTTCGAACAGTTGGCGGCCGGAGCTCGTCGCTTGTTCTTGATTCGACAGGATCGTGAGTCCGAGATCAAGGAGCGCTATATGTACTACCGAGCCCAAGAGATTATCGCTCGCAAGGTAGTCAAGGAATTTACCCGACTCAAGAGTCACTCGGTGTTCGAGTCTCAGTCGTATGATGCTTTGATCGATCGGGTTTGTGCTGCCTACCAGCTCTTTAACGATGATGCTGTCGCGCGCAAGCAGGCGCTCCTTCAGGAGTATGAATCACTCCTCACGCCGTTTGATCAGACCTTTGGGAGTGAGAGTCTCCGCAAGGCCTTTGCCGAAGGACTCCATCATCTGACCCGCAAGAACATGCTTCCGACCAAGCTGGCTATCCTTCTTGATGATGACCTGGCCAGGCGCGAGTTTTAGCTTTCGAGGGAGATAGGGTATACTCTAGAGGAGGCAAGTGTAATTCTTTTGATTTGGCTATGGAATTCTTTGGTATCGATCTCATTTCGCTCATCAAAGCGATTGGGTATGTCGGCGTTTTTGGTATCGTTTTTGCTGAGACGGGGCTTTTTCTGGGCTTTTTCCTCCCGGGGGATAGTCTCCTCTTTGTCGCGGGATTTCTCGCTTCCGATGACTATTTCTCACTTCCAGTCCTCCTCCTTGGGATATTCCTCTCGGGGGTCCTGGGAAACCTCTTTGGGTATGAGTTCGGTCGCCGGGTTGGACCCAAGATCTTTAGTCGGGAGGATTCGCTCCTCTTCAAAAAGGCTCATGCGCTTAAGGCACAGGCGTTTTATGACAAGCACGGTCCTAAAACTATCGTCCTTGCCCGATTTATGCCTATTGTTCGGACCTTTGCCCCGATTGTGGCGGGGGTAGCTAATATGCATTTTCGCACCTT
>CAYNNJ010000097.1:0-3338 GCA_964398755.1 uncultured Bdellovibrionales bacterium | reverse complement strand
TAAGGATAAAAAAGTAACGGTCCGAGAGCGGATCGAGTCGGCAGTCGCCCATACTAAACTGTTTGAAGATACATGGGGAACTACCAACAGCTATGAACTGATGAAAAAGCATTACCAAGCGTATATCAACCATTTCCCTCTTGCGAAGGAACTCCGCATCGAGCTCATGAATTGTCACGTGGCGAGCGAGGTAGTAACCATCACGGAGAAGTTTCTCCTCGAGCACCCCGATATCGCCGATGAGATCGTGGTCCCAATTCCGAAGCTCTAAAGAATTACGTAATTCATTACGTAACAGGGTACATATTATTTATGAAAATAGCGGTGCTGGTCTCGGGTGGGGTTGATAGTTCGGTGGCGTTGCGACTCCTTAAGGATGAGGGACACGAACTGACGGCCTTTTACCTGAAAATTTGGTTGGAGGACGAACTGTCTTTCTTGGGCGAATGTCCCTGGGAGGATGATTTGGCGTATGTCCGAGCGGTGTGCGAACAGGCCGGGGTGCCACTTGAGGTGGTGCCGTTTCAAAAAGAATACTGGGAGCGAGTGGTCGCCTATACGGTAAACGAAGTGAAAGAGGGCCGGACCCCCAATCCCGATATGCTTTGTAATGCCCGGATTAAGTTCGGCGCATTTTATAATTTTTTGGAAAAAAATTATAACCCTGAGCTTGTCGAAGGGTCAGTACCTTTTGATAAGATTGCCACTGGTCACTACGCGTGGTCGGAAGAGCATGATGGCGAGGCACAGCTCATCATGTCACCTGACCCGATAAAAGATCAAACGTACTTCCTCTCGCAATTGTCTCAAACTCAAGTGAGCAAAGCCTTGTTTCCCATCGGGCGCATGGAAAAATCCGAAGTGCGAAAATTAGCGGAACGATACGAGCTTCCCAATGCCAAGCGCAAAGACAGTCAGGGGATATGTTTCCTTGGAAAAATTCCCTTTGATAAATTCTTAGAGTATCACCTTGGGAAAAGGCCAGGAAAATTGATCGAGTATGAAACCGGCGAGGTTTTGGGGGAGCATGATGGCTTCTGGTATTTCACGGTCGGTCAGCGCCGGGGGATCAGGCTTCCTGGTGGTCCGTGGTATGTGATCAAGAAAGTTGCCGAGACCAATGAAGTCTTTATCTCTCACGGGGCTCATCATGAGCTCTTGGCGCGTGATACGTTTACCGTCGGAAACATGAATTGGGTCAGTGGTACAGAGCCTGAGAAACGTGAGCTCTCGGTCAAGATTCGTCATGGGGCCAAGATGTACCAGGCAACGGTGGAATATCTGGCCAATGGGATGGTAAAGGTGATGCTCAAAGAAAAAGACCCAGGTGTGGCCGAGGGTCAGTTTGCCGTCTTCTATGACGGTCTCGTCTGTTTGGGCGGGGGAGTGATAATGGCAACTCCATGAAGATCCGCAAAGACAAAATTACTTTTTTTGAAAAGCACCTCGCTGACTTTTTCCACAAAACGGGACGAGTGGAATTGCCGTGGCGGAAGTCTCGTATCACGGCCTACGAGGTGTGGGTGTCAGAAATCATGCTTCAGCAGACCCAAGTGGTCCGTGTGGTTGCGTACTACCAGAGATTTCTCAAACGTTTTCCGACCGTGAAGTCGCTTGCGGAGGCGACGTGGGAAGAATTTCTCCCATACTACGAGGGTCTCGGGTACTATGCCCGGGGACGAAACATGCTCCGGACCGCCCAAGCGGTGGTGACCAATCATGGAGGGAAATTTCCACGTGACAAGAAGCTCCTTGAGTCTCTTCCTGGGGTGGGGCCGTATACAGCTTCGGCCATCATGAGTTTTGTCTATGGTGAGAATCATCTGGCCTGGGACACGAATTTGAAGCGCGTGATTGGGCGGTTTTTCTTGGGCGGGAAACACTTGGTCACCGATGAAGAGTATTGGGAAGACAAGTTTACGATGCCGAAGAAAGAAATGAATGCGGCACTTATGGATTTTGGGAGTGCGCTCTGCGTGGCTCGACCTAAGTGTGAGGCCTGCTCTCTTCGTAGTCGCTGTATCTATTATAAGGATCAAGGAGAACGTGAAGTACTCGTGAAAAATCATCACTCACAAATCATCAATCATCGATCAAAAATCGATTGGAAAGAGGCGCGGGTAGTTGTGTTTTTGCATGAGGGGCATCGGAAATATTTTTCCGTAGAAAAAAAGAAGTACGCGCCCTTTGTGTTACCACAGGGATATCTGACTCGAGCCGCTATTAAAGACTATTTTGCTAAAACGTATCAATTGACACTTGCTGTCCGTCCACCACATCGGAAGGTGATTATCGGGAAGAAGCCGACACTGTTTGTGAACGCCCAGATTCTCTTGGGTGATCCTGCATTTGCCATATTTCCGAAAAGCGCCGTGGCGGAGTATAATGAAAACATCGCTTAAACGCTCTTACGTATGCAACTCAAATCGCTCAATGTCTTCTTTTTCTTTTTTGTTTTTCTTGCGGTAGCGACCGCTGTCTTTTTCATTTTTCAACCGTTTCTCACCGCTATCGTGGCAGCGGCTATTCTCGCTGCGCTCTTCAAGCGTCCCTACCATTTCTTGGAGCGGGTGATGCGTGGCCATCGGGGGATGAGCGCCTTTTTCACCTGCCTTTTTGTGATTGTGATAATCATTACCCCGCTTTTTTTGGTGCTGAGTTTGGCGGTAAGTGAGGCGAGTAATCTCTACCGACTCGTGACCCAAGAATCGACACTGGAACACACAATCGGCCGAATGCTCGGGGTCGTCCAGTCGGCTCCTTACGCAGGGATGTTTTTTGATACCGCCGCCTTTGATCAAAACGTAATCATAAGTGACATCAAGCAGTTTAGCCAAAACGCGCTCGGACTCCTCCAAGCGGCCTACCAAGGTATCACCCATTTTATCTTCTGGGTGTTTATCATGTTTTTTACCCTCTTCTACTTCTTGATTGACGGCAAAAAAACGCTCCGCGCATTCATGAATCTCTCACCGCTCAAGAACGAGCACGATGAGCTCTTGATTGATAAATTTATCTCCATCAGCCGTGCAACTCTCAAAGGGACGCTTGTGATTGGGGCAATTCAGGGGCTCCTCGGTGGTCTCGCCTTTTGGATTGCCGGAGTGCCATCACCCGCGATCTGGGGACTCATCATGATTCTCCTCTCCATTATCCCAATGATTGGTTCGACGATAGTTTGGCTCCCGGCTGGCATTATTCTCCTCCTCGTTGGTGATGTGTGGCAGGGGATATTTATCCTCTCGGTCGGAGTGGGAGTCATTTCGGTGATTGACAATATTCTGCGTCCCAAGCTCGTGGGCAAAGATACTCAGATGCACCCACTCCTCATTTTCTTC
>CAYNNJ010000096.1:0-3405 GCA_964398755.1 uncultured Bdellovibrionales bacterium | reverse complement strand
CATCTGAGGGAGCACAAAACGCACGTTTCGAAAATCCTGTTTGACGGCCGCCATCACTACCCTCCCCGTACGTGCCTCTGGGAGCATCTCGGCAAGAACACTTCCACTCACTCGTTCCCCCTTCGTCATGACCACTTTTTCATTGAAGTCACTATCCTTTTTGAGAACATCCAAGTCCGCGTAATGCATCGCATACGCCGGATCAATTTCTGCGACCGCAAGCATAAATGCCTTGTCTCGTTTGGCTGGAGCCGGGAGCGCATCCAGAATTTTCCCCATTCGGGACGAATCATTCCGCATATCGGCCAAGGCCCGCCCGAGATCACTCCCCGGATCTATCGTTGATGCCATAATCCGATGCTCCCCAAAATCTTCATCGATGGCGACCGGAAGCACCGGTTCAGGTGAAGGAGGTATAACACTCTCTTCCTCTGGCGCTGTGACGGTCACCTCGGGTACTGGTTCAGGTGTCAAAGAAGGAGTCGTTTCTACGGTCTCAGGGACCGGCATCCCGGAAAGGAGCGCCAATTTGGCCTCCCACGTTTTTCGCTCTTCGATGAGGTGAATGAGTTCATCATCTGGTTTATCCGGCGTAATGAGCGCATTCAAACGAGCGAGTTCGGCCTCCGCCTCTAGCCGTGCCGTTGCTTGCTGTTTCGCTTCCTCTGCCTCAGCTTGAACCTTGGCATATTCCAGTTTCAATTCTTCCAATTGTTTCCGCTCAGCCAGCAATTGAAGTACCTGGTCATCGGAGAGGGTACCCAAAGCGGTGGTCGCAATTAGAGCCAAACGGTTGTCGTATTCAGTCTCTGTCATACACAAATCTTAAATAAGTTCCGCCATCTCTACCAGGCGATTCGAGTATCCCCATTCATTATCATACCAAGCGACTACTTTGACGAGATCGCCATCGATGACCTTGGTAAGAGACAAGTCAACGATACTGGAATACGGATTGCCAATGAAATCAGAAGAAACAAGCGGTTCATCCGTTACCGCAAGCACCCGACGAAAGCGTGCCTCTTTGGTCGCATCTCGTAGGACCGCGTTGAGTTCCTCTACCGTTGTTTTCTTTTTGAGCACAAAGGTAAAGTCGGTGAGTGACACCACAATAGTCGGCACCCGCATCGAATGTCCGTCAAAGAGACCCTTGAGTTCTGGTATTACCTGCGTCACGGCGATGGCCGCTCCGGTCGTTGTCGGGACAATGTTATGCGCTGCAGCCCGAGCCCGACGGAGATCCTTGTGGGGACCATCCTGGAGCACCTGGTCAGCCGTATACGAATGGATAGTGGTCATGAGCGCTTTGGCTATACCGAACTTCTCATGAATAATTTTGGCCACCGGCGCAAGCGAGTTCGTCGTACACGAAGCATTCGAAATAACCGATTCATTCTGATACGTCTCTTCGTTCACACCCATGAGAAACGTCGGGACCGAATCATCATCACCTTTGGCCGGTGCCGAGAGAATCACCTTTTTAGCGCCCGCTTCGATATGCTGAGAGGCACCCGTTTTGTCCGTAAATCGCCCCGTACATTCGAGGACCACGTCCACCCCCAGTTTCCCCCAGGGTAGCTTCTTGGGATCTGGTTCCGCAAAAACCGGGTAACTTTTACCATCCACTACGAGCATTCCGTCCTTCACTGAGACATCCTTGCGGTAGTGACCGTAGGCGGTGTCGTAGCGGAGGAGATGAGCGAGAATATTGGCATCCGTAAGGTCATTTATCGCCACAATCTCCACCTTCCCCTGCTCGAGAGCTATCTTGAATGCTGCTCGACCAATCCGTCCAAACCCATTAATGGCTACCTTTTTCATATGCAAACTGTTAGATATGTTAGGCTTTTCCGGCACTGCCAAAGGCTTCCATTTTCCCCTTGACCGCCTCTTTGGTTGCCTCTTTGGCCTTGCCCATCACCTTACGGAGATCAGCCTCATCTTCAGACTGAAGTACCTCGCGCAAACCTCCGATAAAGGCCAGTCTGAGTGCCGTGTCCACATTGAAACAACTAATGCCCCGCTTGATGACTTCGGTCACTCGTCCGTTGTGCCAATCAGAAGCCCCGTGGAGCACCAGTGGGAGGTCTACCAGCGCTGCAATTGAGGAGAGACGATCATAGTCCGGCTCACTCCGCTCTCGGAAAAAACCGTGGGCATTGCCTATCGCGACCGCAAGCGTATCAATCCCTGTTTCTTTCACAAACTGGGCGGCCTGGTCTGGATCAGTCATATACTTGCCCCACTCGACATCTTCCATCTGCATCTCACCGATATACGGCACATTCCCGAGTTCCGCCTGCACCACCACCCCACGACTATGAGCAATCTCCACAATCTTTTTGGTCATCATGAGATTGTCGACATAGTCCTTACGTGAACCATCATACATCACTGACGCAAACCCAATTTCCATCGCCCGCTCCACCGCCTCAAAGCTCTTCCCATGGTCGAGGTGGATACCAATCGGAATTTCCGGCGCGTAAAACTCGGCAATATTTTTGGTGAGGTGATAGATAGCCCGACCACCGGCATAATCAAATGTTTTCTCCGTCATCTGGACGATGACCGGTGAGGACAAATCCCGAGCAGCCTCGATAATAGCCCGCGTCGTCTCCAGGTTCACAGTATTAAAAGCGCCCACCGCGTAGCCACCTGCTTTCGCCTTCTCAAGCATCTCTTTGACATTCACTATCATACACGTAATACGGTCAATGAATTAATCTTTGGATTCTACAGTCGCATGTTCTTCGAGGATATTCATCATCTTGACGATTTCATAGGGAAAGAGACTCTCACGACCCACAAGCACTCCGTCCATGCCAGCTTCCCACGTCACCGCCGGGAGAAACGAACTCTTGACCGAACCGCCGTAGAGAATGGTGATTCGCTCGGCGAGCTGTGCGTCATACTGTTCCGTCAAAATTTTCCGAAGGAGCACCCGAACCTGGAGAATTTCTCCGGACGTCGGAAGGGTATCGGTACCGATGGCCCAGCGAGGCTCGTAGGCAATAATCACTTTTTCAGCCTGCATCCGAGACAAGTCAGCAAAAATGCTCCGCACCTGTGCTTCGAGGACCCGAGCTGTTTCCTCCGTCCTTCGCTCTTCAGCTGTTTCACCGATACACACGATTGGAACAAGAAGATGCTTCAGGGCTGCGAGTGTCTTCTTTTTCACCACCTCGTTGGTTTCTCCGTGAATTCCCCTCCGTTCACTGTGGCCGATAATAACAGACGTTACTCCGGCATTCTTCAGCATAGTCGGTGAGATTTCTCCCGTGTAGGCACCGCTCTTTTCCCAAAAGACGTTTTGCGCTCCACTTTCTACTGAGGCCGGTAAATGAACGAAGTCTGAGAGATACAGAAACGGCGGACAGAGGATACTCTTTACCGCGGTATAGCGTC
>CAYNNJ010000095.1:0-3409 GCA_964398755.1 uncultured Bdellovibrionales bacterium | reverse complement strand
CCGGCGAGACGATCGACTTCGAGCCACGGGCGCGGGATTGCTGCTTCTGCATGAGGTCTACTCCAAAGTGATGCTCCAAGCCGTCAAAATGCGACTTGAAAAGCAAAATCGACCATCTAGGCCGACAAAGGGAAAGTGTACAGCAATTCACCTCACCCGTCAAGGGTGATTATCCACATTCGAGACTAAAACCAGGGCTACTTATGCTCCTGTTCCAAGCGAGGTTTACGAATGACGAAAAAAAGCGTGGTGGCGACGATGGCGCCGAGGGTGTCGGCAAGCATGTCTTTTTGGGCATCCCAGATATCGCCCTGACTCCCGAGGTAGGCCATCGCATCGGCTGCGTTTGACTGGGCGGCATAGTACCACTCAATCAGTTCATAGCTCATGGCAATGGTCGCGATGACAAACACCGGATAGGTAAAAAGGAGAAATCTATTGGCGACCAATTTCTTGGTCCACAACCATTCGGCGATGGCAAAGGCATAAAACCCAACGGTGAAATGTGCCATCCGGTCATAGTGATTGCGTTCGAACCCAAAGAGGTCCGAGACCCAATCAAATGGAACGAGCGCAAAGGTATAGTGTCCACCAATCGTATGGAGGTAAATGAGCACAAACATGAGCGCGTAGGCGAGGCGCGAGAACCGTATCCCACGCCAGTAGAGTCCGAGGATAACGGCGAGAATAATCCAAACTGTCAGATTCTCCGCAAACCACGTCGTCCGGTCTATCGGGTTAATAGCACACACCGTAAACAGGACGCCATATACCGCAACCAGCCACATAAGAAATCTTTTTGAATCATGCATATATGTAATTAATTACGTAATTCAATTTTCAGCAAACGGATTTTCACCATCAAAGACAATGAGTGGAGCCTGGTTAATCCGATCAAAGTTGAGTTGCGGGTACTGGCGCAAGTAGAGAACGTCGACAGCGCCAAAGAGTGCCTCTCGATAATCGAAGCCAATTTTTTCGGCCACCTGTCTTACAGATGCTTCTGATTTCCCCTCCACCTCGACAAACGGTCGAAGGAACGGCCACTCATCGATAGTCACCTCGGTCCCATCGAGCGTCCAAAGTTCACGCCTCGTCTCCTGGTATGATTTCTTCTCGCAACCTAGAGCGAGGAGGAGATTCACTCCTTCATCAAAATTATCTATCACGAGACAGGTCTCTTTCTGATTTTCGATATGTTCACCGTCCACTACTTTGAGGCTCATCGTAATCTGATCCCCTTCGTCTCGGACTCGCATCCAACCGCCAGAAATTTCATGTCCTTTCGGCAGATTGAATACCACGCGCTTCTGAAGAAACTCGGGTTTAGCCAGGGTCGCCCCAGCAGAGAGCAGCCGCTCCCGCACCTCTCGTTTGTCCACATCCGGAAATGTCGCCTCGTACTCGATATTCATAACTATTGCTTATTATTCTTTTTCTTTTTGGGCTTAGGTACTGGGAGAGCGATTTCGGTGAGTCGGATGAGCTCGGCGAGCCACACGTGATCATCGATCCGGTCTTCGTCTATGTACATATACGGCTTGGCCCCAGGATACGGTACTCCCTCCTCATAGGATTCACCCACGTACTCCCGACCAGGCTCCGTGATTTTGACAAACAGTTTCCCGTCGCACACGAGCGCCACCACCTTGTCCCCACAATAGAGCGCATACTCACCAAACATCTTGCGCGAATGAATCCCCACCACCTCGGAGAGCTGGTCTTCGATATATTCCATCGTCGACACTTTTGTCGCCATAGACTTATTTCACCAGCACTTGAATGCTGTCAAACGGTGTCATGCAAACAACGCCCTCCGTCCCAAATTCATCAAGTCTACTCGGCTTATCGATACGTACTTTCACGGGATGTTCTGAGCTACTATTCTTCAACAGTTGATATCCTTGACCCGTTATCTTTTGATAGACACCTAAACGAATTTTCTGTTCGGGGATATACCAAATAGCCGAACCCACATCGCACCCGATACGAAAATTCGGCAAATTAAATCCGCTCTTACTGGTCAGCTCAATATATTCAGGCACTGGCGTACTCGTAACAACAAAATACGCTACCTGCGCCGTCTCACATGTTTCCCATAAAGGACACTCTTCTGTGCGTAACTCCAGATACCCCGAGACCTCCGCTATCCACGCATCCTGAAAAATATGCATCCGTCTATTTTCTTCAGTTCCACTCTGGTTCTGTTTCTCGGTTTCCAACCGTTGTTTCTCCTCTCTCTCACGCTTCCGGCTTTCCTCGTATTCCTGCTTGGGTATATACACTATCTTCACGCTACCATCATCGAGAATCTCCTTTTGCTCTACAAATTTCTCAGAATCGAAATTTTCCAATGTGTGGCGAATAGAAACATTGAAAGGACCTTCGCCGGCAGGCAGCATACATACACGCTCAGTTCCTATCAATTTCTCATACGTCGCACTTCTTCCCCCGATAGTCTCTTCGTAGCATGGATCAACGAACTGGGCCATCCACCACACGCGCAATGGAAAGGTTTGACTCAGAAGAGCGAGCCAGAGTATGGTATAGATCACCATCCCCAGCCATGCTCTCCAAGGCCGCTTTTGAACTAAGAACAACAAAAGGGCTGCCGGATACAGAAAAGCTACGAGACAATAAAGACCATAAAATAATACGATGAGAAATGGGAAGAGAATAAAGTAAATCGGAAACCCATGAAACCCTGTGGACACCGACAAGTAAGTAATACCGACTATTGAAAAAACAACCCCACCTATAATAAGCTGCTTCGTCTTTGATACAACAAAGTTTAATGCACCGAGCCACCGATAGAGTCTAAAACACACTGCCGTACCGGAAAAAATTGCCGAAAAGAAAATCATCCCCAGGAATGCGCCTGCCAAGAGGCTACCTGGCAATCCCCAAAAAATCAAGGCGAAACCAATAGCTATCATCGGTGGAAGTAGCGCATCCAACCACTTCTGTAATGGAGCAACCTGGAAAAGAATAACCAGGGATAGAAAATACAAGCCGTACTCGAAGAGTACTACCAATTGTACTATGCGCTGAGCAGCTGGATTAACAGCATCCGCCCATAAACAATACATTGCAACACTCATGAATGTCGCCAACACTAGTCGCCAAATGTACTTCACAAAAAGTACCATACTCTGTTTCATTACGGTGCGAGAGTTTCGAGGGCTTTGAGCGCGTACTGTCTGATGCGATCAGACAAATCGGGATGGGCGAGAAGCTCCTCCCGGGTCAGCCAGTAGCAACCACCACTCTTCTCTCGTCCATCTGGTTCGACAATATCCATCGTCTCCGTCGTCGCAAAATATACATGATCCTCATGGCGGTGTTCCGGAGTAATGTCGAGAATGTTCAGAGCCATTGGCGGAATAAGTTCTGTCTGTTCAGAACCCTT
>CAYNNJ010000094.1:0-3451 GCA_964398755.1 uncultured Bdellovibrionales bacterium | reverse complement strand
GACGCGATAGCATCACCCTCTGTGACACTGTCGCCGATCTTTACCATGACAGCATCAATCGTCCCAGCGCTCGCAAACGACACATCCGCATACGACTCAGGGACAAGCTCGCCGGTCACACTCACCGTTTCTGACACATCCCCCCGCTTCACGGTTTCGGTCTGGACCACCACCGCCGTATTGCGATGGGTAAAGTAGTAGTACCCGCCACCGATAAGTACGAGGAAGAGAACGGCGATAATGATTCTTTTTTTGGTAAACATAGTCTAGGTTAGAGGAGTGATTTTTGTTTGGTGGCAAGGTCCATGGCTTTGTTCGCTTCTGCATCGGCTCGCGTATTGTACTCGCGCCTGACATGGACAAACGTAACCTCGTCAAAGTCAAGCATCAAATTCCATACCTGAAAAAAAAGGGGCTGGAGCTTTTCGTTTTCTATCTTATAAATGTGATTGAGTTGCTTACAGGCAAGCTCAGAGTCCATCCGACACTCGATCTTGGCTTTCTTGGCTTTCTCTTTGCCGATGAGGACCTTGATTTTCTTGAGTCCAGAGACAATGGCGCTGTACTCAGCCTCATTGTTCGTTTTGGTCCCGAGAAACTCGCCAAACGCAACATCGAGCGTCTCGATATAGACACCCAAAGCCGCTGGTCCCGGATTGCCCCGCGACCCCCCATCGCTGTACATGACTATTTTTTCCATGTTCGTAGTATATCAGAGAATCGAACGCGGACCACTACAATTATTATCTATACCAGAAAAAATTCGATCCCTATGCTGATTCCAACGATTCTCTGCGCTTTGCGTTCCCTATAATTCTTTGGTTATGTTCTCTGATGTATCGATTTAGCACTTGTCGACGAGTATTCTTGTGTTCTTCGGAAAGTCCAGATGGATCGTACTGAGAAGGATACTTTTCTTGAACCTCCTGATCCACGCTCTCATTCAATCCACGAGTCGCTTCGGACAATGCTGTTTGAGCGTCAATAGCGATTTCAAGAGAGCTTTGCATGCGCGCAATCGCCCGATCATTCTGACCAGTGATCCCCGCTTGAACAATATCTGCCTTCAATCGATCAATGATCTGACTCACCTGCCCGTAAGGATTTAACTCATCACTTTTTTCAAGGCCGTTAATTAATTCCGTTGCCCGCATTTTTCGATTTACGAAATCTACGTTGTGGCTTTCAGATGCCTCCTTGCCTGTTTGAACTTGCAGAGCATCCTCTTCCAACTGAGCAGCGGCATAGGCCTTTTGTTCATCAGAAGTCAAACGCTGTGCTCCTTGCGGTATGCTATCAATTCTCATCGACTCGCTTTGGTTGGCACCAAACTCCCTCGGCATAATCTCTTGCTGTGAAGCTGGTAGCGCGTCCTTACGAGCAAGCGCTTGCTCATGCTTTGGTGACTTAAGGCCACCGACCACTACGACCGATGTCGACTCGGCTTTGTTTTCCATCCGTTCCTGTGCTGCTTTCTTCTGCGCCTCTTCCAAACCTGACCAAGAATCAAGACGGCCCATACTTGTTGATATTACTGATATAATTACTCTCTGAAAAAGTGACTCTAAACTAACAATTACCATTTTTCAAAACCCTAAGTATTTCTATTTTCTCATGAAATTTTCAGATCTACAAGTTTCAACTGGAGTGACGTTGAGCCGTTCCAAGTGTTCTCATCAAGGGTAAAAGCCACATCGAGCACGTCATTTTCCTTGAGCTCCGGGAAATTGGTTCCAAACGAAAACCCGATAGCATCGAAACACTTGATCCCTCCTTGGGGCACCAGTGAAAGCTTGAGGTGCTTGGCGCCATTGCCCACCAGACGAGCCTCGCGCACCACCATATTCCGGAGGGCAAAAACAGGCTCTGGATTCCCCTCACCAAACGGCGCAAAGGACACTAGATCTCGATAGAGCTTCGGTGTCAGATGCTCGGGCTTCACCACCAGGTCGATCCACTGCTCCGGCTCGGTCACGACATCGACTAATTTTTTCTCAACGAGCGCATTAAATTTGTCGTAGAAAGCGTCCATCCGGTCGTTTTTGATCGTCATCCCAGCTGCCTGAGCGTGACCACCATACTTCTCGAGCATATCCCCACACTCGTCCAACGTTTCGATCACATTGAGCTCGGGAATACTCCGAAAAGACCCGGTACTCGTCGTCTCACCTTTGGTCATCACACAAGTTGGCTTATGAAACTCATTGGCGATACGACCCGCAATCAGTCCCACTACTCCATAGGGAAAGTGTTCGTCGGCCGCAAAGATAAATTTTTTGTCAGCGTACTTCTCGACCGCAATTTTCCGCACCATCTCCGTGACTTCCGTACTGACTTTTTGCCGTCTGACATTGCAATCATCCAATTCGAGGGCGAGTACCCGCGCTTCGACTTGGTCGCGCTCCATCAGAAGACGATGAGCGAGCATAGCGTGTGCCATGCGCGACGCCGCGTTGATTCGAGGCGCAATCTGAAATCCAATCATCCTCGCATTGGGCTGGTTATCTTCATCAATCTTAATCTTTCCAACCGCAAACATTTCCTGAAACCCGACCCGTTTGGTTTTGGAGAGTACAATCAAGCCATACTTCACAATGGCTCGATTTTCACCAATCAGCGGCATGACATCGGCCACGGTTCCGGTAGCCACCACATCGAGGAGCCACTTGAGCTGATCGACTTGATCCGGTAGATAACGCATATAGAGCGCCTGAGCTACCTTGAAGCTCGTGCCAGCCCCACAGAGCTCTCGAAAGGGGTAGGTTTCGGTCGGTACTTTCGGATTGACGATAGCAAATGCCTCGGGCATCACTTCAGGCACATGGTGATGATCGATGACGATGGTCGCTATGCCGCGCTTCTTGGCATCCGAGATGACCTCATGGTTCATGATGCCACAGTCCAGGGTAAGAACGAGCTTGATACCTTTACTCTCAAAGAAGTCCACCGCGAGAGCATTAAATCCATGGCCTTCATTCACCTTTTCAGGAATATAGACCTCCACCGGTACCCCGATGGCCTCGAGGGCCTCACGCATGATGACCGATGACGTCACGCCGTCTGCATCAAAGTCACCAAAGACACCCACGGTCTCCAGATTCTTCCTTGCTTCACCCAACCGAGTGACGATCTTCTCCATCTCGAGAAAGAGGTACGGGTCATGAATATCACGATCAAAATTTGGTGAAAGAAACTCCTCGCGTGCCTCGGACGTGACATAGCCCCGGAGCGTGAGAAGCGCGTCCGTTACCGGATGCCATTTCTCCCCGCCCGTACTTTTGGGTAATTCCTTCAATTTGTATTTCCATTCTGGCATACTGAAGTCAATTTTCAATTTTCAATAAATTTCCAATGATTCAAGGCTACTTTGAAAGATTCTTGCTTGGAAGTTTCTCGAGTTTCTCAAAAAGACTTTTCCTTTTCTTTCCGTCGGATGCCTAACGGTAACATA
>CAYNNJ010000093.1:0-3513 GCA_964398755.1 uncultured Bdellovibrionales bacterium | reverse complement strand
GTATACATAGGCTTGGAATCTAGGGTACGTGATTCCAAGGTATTGAACCATAACGGTGGGGTTGACAAAATATAGGATTATGCGCTAATATAAGTTGATTCCAAAAAGAGGGGAAACCTATCATTTATTCATCATTTTAGCCTGATTTCCTATGGCGACTTCCAAAGCAACTGTGCCAGCCAAAGAGGCACCGCGCGGTGAAGAAATTTTTGCGACTACTCTCCAGATTCTTTTGGAGCGTTTGCCTGTCCGTTCGCGGAGTATCGTCGAGGCTCGGTTCGGTATTGGAACTGACATGCCGAAGACCCTCGAGGAGATTGGTAAATCATACCAGATCACTCGGGAGCGCGTACGTCAAGTGATTGGGAGCGCCCTCGGGTACCTCTCACAGGAGAAGGCTCATCCTTCTATCGGTCAGGTCGTCGATTCTATCGAACGGGCCATCGCCGAAAAGCACGGCATCATTCGGGCCGAGGAACTCTTGGAAAAATTGTCGCTCAAGAGCAATCGTGAGCGTGGAGCGCTCCTCGCATTTCTTGAAGCCCTCTCGATCGTGAAAGAGGAAAAGGCCACCAAGGAATATGAGAAACTGTATCGTCTCAAGGATTTTTCGATGACTCGTCTCAAAAAAATCAAAGAGTCCGCCAAAACAATTTTGGAAGAAGTCAAAGATGCTTTGGAAGGCAAGGATCTTTATGCCCGTTTCAAGAAGCTTCATCCTGAGGTAAGCGAGCAGGAGCTCTTTGATTTGCTGTCAGTGTCGCGCGAAATCAAGCAAAACGTTTTCGGGAAGTGGGGTCTCTCAGGTTGGAGCGATATCAAGCCACGGGGAACTCGTGAAAAGGCCTACCTCGTTTTGAAGACGGCCGGCAAGCCACTCCATTTTCGTGAGATTGCCGAGCTCATCGATACCTACGGTCTCCAGAAGAAAAAGCACAGTCATCCTCAGACTGTTCACAACGAGCTTATCAAAGACAAGCGTTTTGTACTGGTTGGTCGTGGCATCTATGCGCTCTCTGACTGGGGCTACAAGCGGGGGACGGTAAAAGAAGTGATCACTGAAATTTTGAAATCCGCTGGATCACCGCTCACGCGTGAGGAAGTGCTCGACCGAGTCCTTGAGATTCGTCAGGTCAAAAAATCAACGGTCATCATCAACTTGAATACCTTCTTTGCACGCATTGGCAAGAACGCTTATACTGTAAAGTAGGAACGTTCGATACTTTCTTTGTCGGGGTCAACGCACCCCATTTGCCATGGGTACTCTTTTTTCAAACTTAGGTGACATGTTCTCCATGATGGGGAGCGTGTTTTCTGTTGTCTTTTCGGTGTGGTATATCCTCTTCCCACCGCTTCTTTATTTTATTTTCAAAATTTTGTGGATGCTCCACGTCAATGGTCACTTCGGGAGTGGCTTGAAGTGGGTACTCCTTGAGATCATCCCCCCACGTGATATTGAGGCCAGTCCGCTTCCGATGGAGTCGGTCTTTACCAGTTTCTGCGGTACGATCAAATCTCCGACTGCCGCTGAAGAATTTATCAAGGGGGAATTTCCCGCTTCTTTTTCGTTGGAGTTGGTGAGTATCGAAGGCCAGGTTCATATGTATGTGCGGACCCAGGTGGCGTTCCGTAACTTGGTCGAGGCTCATTTCTATGCCCAGTATCCAAACGTTGAGATTGTCGAGGCGGAGGACTACGTTCATCTGGTACCGAAGACGATGCCGAACAAAGACTGGGACCTCTGGGGGGTCGACTTCAAACTCTTTCGCCCTGACCTCTATCCCATCAAGTCCTACAAAAATTTTGAAGAAACGATTACCGGAAAGATGATTGATCCTTTGGCGGGCCTCATCGAAACCATGGGCAAGCTCGGTCCCGGTCAGCACCTGTGGCTTCAGTACATTATTACTCCGGTCAGTGAAAAGTGGTATTCGACCGGTCAGGAGACGATCGATGAGTTTCTCGGAAAAGAAAAACCGAAACAGGTGAGCCTCATCGGGCGACTCTTCTCGGATATTCTTGATGTGTTTATGAATATCGGTCGGGGACTGATGGCCCAAGAGGTCGTGTTTGGTGGAGGGGAGACAGCTGATAAAAAAGACGACCAACCACTCGAGTTTCGTCTCTCACCAGGACAGAAGGATGTACTCAAGGCGCTCGAATCAAACATCGGGAAACAGATGTTTAAAACTCGGATGCGGATGCTCTATCTCGGACGACGCGAAGTCTTTAGCAAGGCGACGGGTGTTTCCGCGTTTATCGGTGGCATCAAGCAGTTTAACGACCAAAACTTGAACAGTATGGTGCCTGAGGATACGTCCAAAACGTATGCCAGCTATATTTTTGTGGAGGAGCGGACTCGTTTCCGTCAACGGCGACTCCTCCGTCGCTATATGTCGCGCGATTCGGATCCACAGAGTACACGTTTCCTCTTTAGTACCGAAGAACTCGCCACCGTCTTTCATATTCCAGACATGGGTGTCCTCGCCCCATCACTCACGCGAGTGTCGGCCAAGCGTGGTGGTGCTCCTGCTAATTTGCCGACGCAAGACCTCGAATAATTACCGACTATGGGACAACAAAACGACGTTACCTTTTTTGCCAAGACTAACTTCCGTAATGCGGAACGGGTTTTTGGTATTAAGCAGGATGATCGACGTCGTCACATGTACGTCATCGGCAAGACCGGTATGGGGAAGACGAACCTTCTTGAGAACCTGGCGATCCAGGATATTCAGAAGGGTCACGGAATCGCCTTTATTGATCCTCACGGAGACACCGCCGAAAAGCTTATCAAGGCCATTCCCTCGAATCGGATCAATGATGTCATCTACTTTAATCCGGCTGATCAGGACTATCCGATTGCTTTCAATGTGATGGAAAAGGTCAGTCCAGAGTATCGACATCTGGTAGCTTCTGGACTCGTCGGTGTGTTTAAAAAAATCTGGGCAGATTCGTGGGGACCACGGCTTGAATATATTTTGCGGAACGCCATCTTGGGACTCCTCGAGTATCCAGGAAGTACCCTCCTCGGGGTGACGCGGATTCTCGTCGACAAATCTTATCGTGACCGAGTGGTGGAGAAAATCACTGATCCAGTGGTGCGTTCGTTTTGGGTGGATGAGTTCTCCAAGTGGGACCCACGGGTACTCCAGGAAGTGATTTCTCCGATTCAAAATAAGGTCGGCCAGTTTCTCTCGAGTGCCCTCATTCGTAACATCGTCGGTCAGACCGTGTCGTCGTTTGATGTGCGCAAGATCATGGATGAGCGCAAGATCCTCATCATGAACCTGTCCAAGGGTCGCCTGGGTGAGGATAATAGTGCGCTCCTTGGAGCCATGATGATTACCAAGATTCAATTGGCCGCCATGGGTCGGGTCGATATTCCCGAAGAAACGCGGGCCGACTTTTATCTCTATGTTGATGAGTTTCAGAACTTTGCGACGGAATCGTTTGCCAATATTCTTTCGGAAGCGCGAAAATATCGGTTGTCGCTCATTTTGGCCAACCAAT
>CAYNNJ010000092.1:0-3520 GCA_964398755.1 uncultured Bdellovibrionales bacterium | reverse complement strand
TGATTTGGCCTCGCGGGAGCATATCCGAAATATCGTCCCCGTGATCGAAGAAACCCTCGACCGAGCCAATCTCACCCCAACCGATATCGATCTCATCGCAGTCACACAAGGCCCTGGCCTCATGCCCGCACTCGTCATCGGAGTGACCACTGCCAAGACGCTTGCCTGTATCTGGAACAAACCCCTTATCGGGATCCAACACCTTGAGGGACATATTTATGCAAATTTTCTCAGTTTGCAAAATGACCAATCACCAAATACCAAGATACAAACAAGCTCCAATAATCAAATCTCAAACTCTGAAACCATTCCTCAATCTTCAATCTTAAATCATCAGTCTCACGAGAGGTTCCCTCTCCTTGCCCTCGTGGTGTCGGGTGGACACACTGAGCTGGTATTGATGAAAAATCATTTTCAATACGAGATCCTTGGTGAGACCCAGGATGATGCGGCTGGTGAAGCCTTTGATAAAGTCGCCAAGATGCTCGGACTCGATTACCCAGGCGGACCTATAGTCGCGAAGCGTGCGGACTCTTTTCGTGAAGCTATCAGCGATAAGCTAACAGCTAACAGCTTTTCCTTTCCTCGGCCAATGCTCGATGCTGATAACTTAGACTTTTCTTTCTCGGGACTCAAGACCTCCGTCTTGTACTATTTGAAGAAGCACGAAGGAGAAAAGTCCGACGAGAAATTTATCGACGCGACCTGCCATGAATTTCAGGAGGCAGTCGTCGACGTCCTGGTTGGCAAAACCAAGAAAGCCCTCGCGCTCTACTCTCCCGCTACCTTCGTCATCGCCGGTGGTGTCTCGGCCAATGTACGGTTACGCAACCAGCTACGCAACTTGATCGACACCGAATTTCCACAGACGCAGTTCCTCACCCCAGAATTCACCTTTTCCCTCGACAACGCCGCGATGATCGGCATCGCCGGAGCCATTCGTTATGAACACATGAACGAGGCTGACCGTGCTCCCATGAGAGAGTCCTATCGCACGCTCGAACCCAATGCCAATATGCCGTTCCAAAATCTCGTATGATTGTCACTACCATCAAAACCGAAAAGGTTACTGCTCGTTCGACCACACTCGTAGCACTCCTTGATCGGTCACTCCGGAAATTTCCTGACAGCTCTGTCCTGGTCATCACCTCCAAAGTGGTCGCGCTCTGCGAGGGCCGTTTCCTCGCGCACGATGCCACTCTCAAGGAAGAGGCCATCATCGCCGAGGCTGACTATTATCTCCCGAAAGAAGAGAATCGCTACGGTATCCCGCTTACCATCACGGACAACGCCTTTATCGCACGGGCCGGTATCGACGCCTCGAATACTAACGGTCACTACTCCCTCCTCCCCCTGGATAGCTATGCCACCGCGAGGAAAATCCGACGGTACCTGGTCAAACGCTTCGCGGTCAAACAAGCCGGAGTAATCGTAGTCGACAGTCACTCGACCCCCCTCCGCCGGGGAACCCTTGGGGTCGCTATCGGCTGGAGCGGATTTCAGGCCCTCAAAAACTACGAGAACCTTCCTGATATCTTTGGCCACCACTACACTACTCACCAGAACCAAGTCGATGGACTTGCGGTCACGGCCTCACTTGCTATGGGCGAAGGCGACGAACAGACGCCACTCTGCCTCATCACCGACATCCCCTTTGTCACTTTTCAAGCGAGCTCTCCGACACCAAAGGAACTCGCCATCTTCAAACCTCCACTCAAGGATGATCTCTTCGCCCCGCTCCTTAACTTCAAAGACCTACGGAAAGGCAAATCTCACTCAAAACTTGCTCCACGAGGAAAGTGAGGCTACAATCGTTTTAGCCTCAGCATTTCCCTATCAGGGGCATGATGGTTCCGCAGACTATCATGATGCCGTTGCTACCGTAAGCCGTCGGACTTGCGACCGATGGAGTCGGATCAGACCGACTCTCGCGCTCGGATTTAGATTGGTAACGCGCCGAGCACCCCGCCCCAGGTTCGCCACAAGTGAGCCTGGGGCAACTCATTCCCATTGAATCCAAGCCTTTTTCGTGATACCGTAGGAATCATGAACCAGGAAATCCCCAAAACCTATACCGCTGCCGACTGGGAGCAAAAACTCTACACCCAGTGGGAAGAGAGCGGTTTTTTCAACCCCGATACCCTCGTCAAACACGGCATTATTACCGAAGAAGCAGAGCCATTCTCAGTGCTCATGCCACCACCTAATGTCACGGGTATCCTCCACTTGGGTCACGCTATGGAAAATAGCATTATGGACACCATGGCCCGTTACAAACGGATGAGTGGTTTCCGAACACTGTATTTACCCGGAACAGATCATGCAGCCGTCGCCACCCAGGCTCGCGTGGAAAAAAATCTCGTGGCAGCCGGTATGAAAAATCCCCGTCAAGAACTGGGGCGAGAAAAACTTCTCCATGAAATTCGTACCTTTGCGGAAAAATCAAAGGCCACCATCTTACAGCAGATCGCTGCCATGGGATCGAGCTGTGACTGGAGTCGTCTGGTATACACATTCGATGAAGAGCGTTCACGCACGGTCAATACTATTTTCAAACGGTTGTATGACGATGGCCTCATCTACAAAGGCTATCGTGTTGTCAACTGGTCAGTCGCCGGCCAGTCCACCTGTTCGGATGACGAACTCGTTCATATAGAACGAACTGCTTCACTGTACACGTTTCGCTACTCCAAGAAGTTTCCCATTGCCATCGCAACCACTCGACCCGAGACCAAGCTCGGTGATACGGCTGTCGCCGTCAATCCGAATGATGAACGTTACCAGCAATACATCGGAAAAACGTTTACGGTTGATGTGGGTGCCAAAACTCCCCTCCAGATAAAGGTAATCGCCAATGAAAATGTTTCCCCGGA
This sequence comes from uncultured Bdellovibrionales bacterium, assembly GCA_964398755.1. Taxonomy (GTDB): domain Bacteria; phylum Patescibacteriota; class Minisyncoccia; order Moranbacterales; family UBA1568; genus UBA1568. The sequence goes on along the minus strand of CAYNNJ010000092.1, from coordinate 647 downwards.
ATTTGGTACTGGTGCCGTTGGCGTCACCCCCGCCCATAGTCAGACTGACTTTGAGATGTACACTCACGACAAAAGTATTGGACTCATTTCGGTTATTGGCATTGATGGCAAAATGAATGACAACGCCGGAACTGAGTACGTTGGTCTCACCACCGAAGAGGCACGCGCCAAATTCGTAGCATGGCTCAAAGAAAACGACCTGCTTGAAAAAGAGGAGTCTATACAGCAAAACGTCGGCACATCGGATCGTTTTGGTGACGTTGTCGAAGCCCTCCCACTTAACCAATGGTTTGTAGATGTTAACAAAAAGATTCCTGGTCGCGAAAAATCTTTAAAGGACCTCATGCGAGAAGCAGTAACCACGGGTCACGGTGGTGACAGCGATCAAAAGGTTAACATCCAGCCTGAGCGCTTCATGCGTGTCTATTTACACTGGATTGATAACCTGCGTGATTGGTGTATCAGTCGCCAGATATGGTGGGGACACCGCATCCCCGTTTGGTATCGAGAGAAAGAAGTCTACTGCGGTATCGATACGCCAAATGGGGAAGGTTGGGAGCAAGACCCAGACACCCTCGACACCTGGTTTTCCTCGGGCATGTGGTCATTTAGCACCCTTGGTGGCCCAGAAGAAACCGAGGATATGA
>CAYNNJ010000091.1:0-3538 GCA_964398755.1 uncultured Bdellovibrionales bacterium | reverse complement strand
TACTCTCTCTACAGTATATCGCACTTCTCCTAATGTGTAATGACCCCCTCCTCTGGCAACCAGAAAAGCGGGTGGATCAACCGCCCTCGGCCGTGACTCGATTTCCAAGCGTCTCGGTGTCAAAATCTTCGGCAACCAGCCGGTAGCCGTTGGTAACATCATTATCCGCCAGCGCGGAACCAAGTTTCACCCCGGTAAGAACGTGAAAATTGGTGAAGATGATACCCTCTTTGCCCTCGCATCAGGCTTCGTCGAATTCCAGACCAAAAAGGTCAAGGATTTCACCGGCAAAATCGTTTCTCGAACATTCGTGAACGTCCTCCCGGAGAAGAAGTCCGAACAGCAGTAATCTTCCTTCCGACATCAAAAACACCCTTCGACTCGCTCAGGGTGTTTTTTGTTCTTCAATTACCAGCCACCTCCGCCTCCGCCACCACCTCCGCCACCTGAAGAGCCGGACCCACCGGATCCTGATGCTGTCCCGGTATTTGAGGCGATACTTGTCGACAGACTAGTCAAATGAGCCGAAAAACTCTCTGTATCAAATCCACCCATGTCCGACGCGACAAACCAGGCTGGATGATAATTCGCAAAATACTCCTCCCCGTAGATTTCTTTCATTTTGGCCACCCACTCCTTGGTCATCCCAAAGACGATAGCTGCCGGAAGCAGTGTCTCAAATATATGCTCCTTTTCATAGAATTGCTGACGAGCTTTTTCCGCAGTTTCCATATAGAGCCGTAACCCCTTGATCTTCCAGTTTGTCTCGGTACCAAGAAGTGTCCGCTTGGGCATCACCAACCCATACGCACCCAAAATAAGTCCCGTAAAGCAGATTGCGCCCGCACCTACGAGATACGACTCTGAAAGGAGGTACACAGAGAGAATGAGGAGGAGCATCGCCAGTATGAGAAACCAAATGCGGTATTTGAGACCCTCTTTCACGATATACCCTTGGCTTGCGAGCGCCTCTGTCACTGACTTTTGGATCCCAGGTAGAGCGCGGTAAAATGTTTGCTTCAGGGATGAGAGTTTGATGGTATCCCCCTTGGCAAACACAGCGTCAAGGAGTAGCTGTTCACTTTCAGCAAGTTTCACCGTGGCCCCCTGCTGCTTCTCGAGGATGTATTCTTTGGTCGTAAAAAAGAGAATTTTGGTCTCCTCTTCTCGAATGACGAGCGCTCCCTTGACCGCAAGCTCAATGATACCAGCCGTGATCAACTCATTCTTCCAGTTTCCATTGGTCGAAAGCATCCCCAGTTCGAACACATTCAAATGCTGTGGAATTTCGTATTCAGGTATCACCACTTTGTCCCAGGTTGGATCATCGCCATACTCCTTCCACGTACGATAGGCCGAACGCCACACGAGGAGCGGAAAAAGCCACAGGAGATAGGCGCCATAGGTCTCCCACCAGCCGAATTGATACGGGGTAAAGATTCCCTTTGGGACACTCACCGAAACGGTTATACCCTCTCCTGGTGAGAGAGAACGAGTTGCTGAAACCAGGAGCGCATTCCCCTGCCAGGCCGTCTTGGCCAGGCTCCCCTCTTTGGAACCAAGCGCTCCCGTATAGAGGGAGAGCTCCATCTCTTCGGCCACCGCCCCATCAGGAAATACAACCTTGATTGTTGAAGCATCGATGGGAATGTCCCAATAATTCCCGTGAATATTCCAATAGAATTCGTCACTGGATGATTGGGAACGAATGATGTTTTTGACCTGATACGTAATACGATAAAAATTGACACCCTGTACTGTCTCGTCTGGGTCGCCTATTTTCCACGTTACTGTACCGTCCCCACGATTGACGAGTTCCGTATACGGATGCTTTTTTCCTTCAAAATCCGTAATGGAGATGAGTTCAACCGGAGTCTCAATAGTGTCAGTGTCTGTCCTGGTGCGAGTGGGAACAATCCGGAAAATACCGTGCTTCCCGACACACTGTCCGCAGTCCGCTATGATCCACTCCGTCACAGTCATGGTCGAGTCAGGGGCAAGCACAAACTCAGAGCGTAAGTCCTGTATGTACCACTCTGTCACATTCTCCCGCGCCTGCGCGGATGAAGCGAAAAAACCACATAACAACACCACTAAGGCGGAGAATATTTTAAACATAAGTTACCAAGCTACTCTTTGTATTATTTTTCCTCCCTTTTTGCTTGCGTTCCCCATTTTTGAGGCTGTCCAAGAGACAAAAGATAACGATCTTCCGTAGCCTTCACAAGCGTTTCAGCACCACCAAAACCGTCAGCTTCTGAACTACGAGCAAGTTCAAGTGCTCTCTGGTAATCTACTGATTCTTTTCCATGCTGAAAAATCAGCGCTAAATCAAACTTCATTTCTCCAGAAAACAGTTCCGGGTTTCTTTCATACAAAGCATATAGCTCCTGGGCCTCACGATATCTCACTGTCTCTCTTTTGGCAAAAAGTTCCGGGTCTTTTTCCGATAGACCACTATTCCGATCATTCTGGTCATCTTTAAACAAACTATTCAATCGCATCGCGGGTGACACCTCGGACGATGGTCCGGATTCAAGGGATGGCATAACTATTTCTTTTTACACGCTTCGAGAAAGGCGACAAAGAGTGGGTGCGGGTGAAGGAGTGAAGACTGAAACTCGGGATGAAACTGGGTGGCGAGGAAAAACGGATGGACCGACTTGGGGAGTTCAGCTATCTCCATGAGCACTCCATCAGGAGACGTCGCTGAAAAAACCATGCCAGCAGCGGTAAGTTGCTCGACGTACTCCGGGTTCACTTCGTAGCGATGACGATGACGCTCGACAATTTCGGTTGCGCCATACGCTTTGGCCGCACGGGTCTTCGGCCGAACCAGCGCCGGATACTCACCGAGTCGCATAGTGGCACCATAGTCTTTCTTCCGCAGGTTTTCCTTCTGTTCCGGCATAATATCGACAACCGGATGGGGAGACTTTTGATCCACTTCGGTGGTATGAGCACCCCCCAGTCCCACCACGTGCCGGGCGTACTCAATAACCGCGAGCTGCATCCCATAGCACAGGCCAAAATACGGGATATTGTTTTTCCGACAGTACTCTATCACGGCGATCTTTCCCTCGATACCACGACTCCCGAATCCGCCGGGAATGAGGATTCCGTCATACTGCTTGAGTGTCCGGAGTTGCTTTGGATCCTCCTCAAAATCCGTGCTGGCAATCCAGGAGAGTTCGACCCGTCGGCCAACGGCACAGGCAGCATGCTTGAGTGCTTCGATAACGCTGATATAGGCATCCGAGAGCACAAAGTCACCAGTCTTGAAATACTTGCCAACGATGCCAATCTTGACCGTTTCGGTAGACTGTTTGATGCGTTTGACCCGCTTCTCCCATTCCCCGGTCACGGCCCGTCGCTTCTTGAGTCCCAGTTTCTTCATGAGAATTTCACTCAGCCGATCCTTTTCAAAGTTGAGTGGCACATCATAGATGCTCTCGACATCGGGTGCACTAATGACGTCTTCGTGATGCACACCACAGAAGATCGCCAGCTTTTCCTTGCGCTTTTCATCAAGCGGTCG
>CAYNNJ010000090.1:0-3555 GCA_964398755.1 uncultured Bdellovibrionales bacterium | reverse complement strand
TTATCTAAGCCAATTTATACCGTTTCAAGTGCTTTGGATTATGCGTCCCGACCACTTGAAAGTATTTTTCTACCTCTGACTGTGCCTCTATCCGAATATCCCACTTGTTTTTCATTATCCGATGCTTTATTCCTAAAATCAAGAGGATACCGCTCACGGACTGAAGAAGTGGGTACGATCGGCTGGTAAAACCAATTTTCTTATAACAATACCGCTTCCCCTTGGAACGGTACCGATGCAGTATAATACAGCCGTCCGTATCAATCAAGCCACGGAGACAAGCTACAAAATACCGCCTATTTTCCTTCACCCAGAGAGGAATGCTAACTTGTTGCTTCACTTTATTCCCCCGTTTCAATCCTACGATATCGACCAGATACGTGATGAGATCTGTTCTTGAAACCATGATACGTTCAGCCAAAAACTTCTTGTTCAAGCAAACGCCGAGAGAGACACCAAAAAGTTCTCGTATTAACTTCTGCACGAACTGCGAATATTCTCTATCAGTCACAGTATTGAGCGTCACCGTAAACTGATATTTACTCATTCCTCCATCACCGAGCATAATGCCAACGAATTCAGCCAAATCTTCTGAAAATTGTGGCTTCGTAAAAGGAAGTGGCTTGGTAATTTTTGATGGATTAAATTTTCCTTCTTTTTCCCACCACTCCTGCCATTTCTTTTTCCGATAAGTCTCATCACCACCAACTTTGCCATACTTTTCCATGATAGCCCTCCCTCCGACACTCGCTCCCTTCTTGGCATACCAGTACGCATCTTTCACCACAATTGAATCTGGTAGACCTATCTCACGCTTCTGACAGATTGCTTCGAGAGCAGAAAGTGTCATCGAAGTGCTTTCGCATCGCCAGCCACTCAAATTGCGAGTGCTCGTCTGACATATTTGTGCCACTTTTTCCCAGGTACAACCTAGGCCTTTTTTCGATTGTAAAAGAAACTCCGCTTGTTTTCCCGACGGAAAAAATACTCTCTTTGATTTCAGCTGTTCAGCCATGTTTCCATATTAGCACAAGCCAATACAAACTCAAGCCAAAAGCTATTCAAGCAATCGGCTTAAAATAGAAAATCAAGGCTTGATTAGAGGGATTTTTTGAGCTCCTCGTACCAGAGGCCATAGCCCTCACTACTCGGATGAAAGAGGTCAATCGCATGATACCGATAGGGCTCGAGAAAAAATGGGTCGCTACGCTTCTCGCGATACAGATCCACATACGTCACCCCTGCTTCTTCTGACGCCCTCATAAAGATGTCTCGCACCTGGAGAGTCCGGCGATGCCACAAAAAGGCGAGTGGTCGAGGCAGTATCGGCGCATTGCCAACATTCCCCGAGGTGAGAAGTATCACGTGAGTACTGAGTCTTTTGGCTTCTGCGAGGACCAGAGTGATATCTGAGGCGAGTTGATCTGTATCAGAAAAATAGGTTATGTCATTCCCCCCAATTTGAAGAATCACACGATCATATTGGCCGCCCAGTTCAGTGAGTACTGGGATGAGTTCAGCTGTCTTCCGACCACTGACTGAGAGGTTCTCGATGGTCCAATTTGGATGATCCTGTGCCGTACGTCCAGCGAGTGTGTCCTCTGGTCGTGTCGCTCCCACTCCTACTCCCGTACTATCCCCAATAAACAGTACTCGCTCTGTCTCAAGAGTGGCCGTTCTCTCGTACGGCACGCTCCCCCGGACCAGTATCTGACTCTCACGGATCAGTCCCTGAACGCGAATGAACGAAAAAACTATATAGCCCAAAACAACGACAATGAGTACAGCCAAGCTCGAATAAAAGATATTCATAGAGTATACTTCGGTGATAAGAGTAGTATATCATTCTTTCCACCCTATGACTGAAACCTCGAAAAAACGCTGTGGCTGGGTCCGACCCGGGGACGACCTCTACGAGCAGTACCACGATACCGAGTGGGGCGTCCGTACCTACGATGATCGGCGGTTGTTTGAGTTCCTCCTCCTCGAAAGCGCCCAAGCCGGTTTGTCTTGGGAAACTATCCTCAAGAAACGCTCGGCGTACCGCGATGCCTTTGCCCACTTTGACCCAGTGAAAGTAGCCAAATTCGGCCACCGTGACGTGGACCGGCTCATGAAAAATGTTGGTATCGTGAGGCACCGACTCAAAATCGAATCTGCTATCTCAAATGCCCGACTCTTTCTCGCGGTCCAACAAGAATTCGGGTCTTTTGCCACATACCTTGCGCAATTTGTTCATGCGGAACCCCAGAAAAAACAAAGGCGTTCGCTCAACGATATCCCTGCCCTTACTGAGCAGTCCGAAGCCCTGGCCAAAGACCTCAAGGCGCGAGGCTTTAAATTTTTCGGCCCCGTTATCGCCTACGCCTACATGCAGGCGGTCGGCCTCGTGAACGACCATACGACGGACTGCTTTCGTTACGAAGAAACCAAGAAACTCGCATAAAAAAACCGGCCTGAGGATAGTTACCCCTGCCGGCACAAAAGCGTGACGCTCACATCTGTGGAGCGAGTCTGTTTACTTTGACCTTGGCTAGACCAAATACCTCGAGAATGCAAATGTATCCCCAGCCGATATCGAACTCATAAGGCTTCACCGAGAACTTGGCTGAGATGGGATACTGATGGTGATTGTTGTGGAGCTCCTCACCACCAATGATGACGCCCCAGGGTGTGACATTGGTCGAGCTATTGATGTCGGTCTTTGGAAAATTCCGATAGCCCCAATAGTGACCGGCACCATTGATGACCCCAGCAGCCATGAACGGTATCCAGGCCATCTGAACCGCCCATATCGTCAATCCAATTGCCCCAAAGAGGAGAAGATCGATGATGAGCATGAGTCCGACACCCTGCCATGAATAGCGGGTATAGATATGACGTTCCACCCAATCATCAGGCGTCAAGCGACTGAACCGATGAATCTCCAACACCTTCACACCACATTCCATCACTTCGGTCGTCCTCATGCGACGCACGGCATCACGATAGAGGTCGGCACCCTGTGTGAGCACCTTCCAAATACCATGAATCATCGGGCTATGCGGATCGTCAACCGTCTCACACTTGGCATGGTGCTTGCGATGAGCAGCCACCCACTCAGGCGTGAGCATGCCCGTCGTGAGCCACAACCAGAAGCGAAAGAAATGCGCCACGGCCGGGTGGAGCGTGAGCGCTCGGTGCGCCTGGGCGCGATGGAGAAAGATTGTGACCGACACGATGGTGATATGCGTCGCCACCATCGTATAGATGACTTTCCACCACCAGGGCACCACCCAGAGACCCTGAGCCAGCCATGCGACGAGAGCGTCACGAATGGCCATCAAAAAGTCAAACATGACAGTTCTCCCTCTGAGGAAGGTTGATACAAAAGGACCTCTTCTAGTATAAAACAAAAACACCCTTCTTACGAAGGGTGTTTTGTGGTTTATCGGAGTATCACCGAAGTGACTCCAACAAAACTACCAACGGCTTCCGCCCTGGTTCTGATCGCGGTACCCACCACCGTTGTTTCCACCGGTGCGACCATATCCAGCCGGAAGTGGAACAGTTGGG
>CAYNNJ010000089.1:0-3597 GCA_964398755.1 uncultured Bdellovibrionales bacterium | reverse complement strand
TGCTGGGTAGGTTTGGTCTTCATCTCTCCGACACGAGAAGGAGTCGGTACGTAACTCACGATGACCGTAGCGATATCACCCGGAGACTCAAATTTGAGCATGCGAATCGCCTCCAAAAACAAGATATTCTGGTACTCCCCAATCGTGCCACCAATTTCCACGATGGCGATATCGGCATTGGCTTGTTTGGCGGCCTGTTTGATCCGGCCGATAACCTCCAGTGGGATATGAGGGACGACTTCGACACACTTGCCCCCATACTCCAAATTTCGCTCCCGTTCGATCACTCGCTGATAGACCGAGCCCGTCGTCATATAATTCTTCCGCGTGAGCTTGATATTGAGAAAACGCTCATAGTTCCCCATATCCTGATCCGTTTCGTACCCGTCAGCCAGTACAAAGACCTCGCCATGCTCCGTAGGATTCATGGTTCCAGCATCCACATTGATATACGGATCGATTTTGATGGCGGTCACCGTAAGCCCCCTCGCCTGGAGAATCTTGCCGATTGAAGACGCGGTAATACCCTTTCCTACGCCACTCATTACTCCCCCGACCACAAAGATATATTTCGTCCGCTTTGCTGTTTGTTTCATACGGTATTTAAAGAGAAAGAGCCGCTACCAGAGATGAAGTGGCGAGCGGCTCTTGGTAAGTTACGTTTCCGCGTGACTATTCCCCCTCTATCACCAGTTCAAACGAGGCTTTCACACCATGACCAAAATCCGCTGACACGGCAAACTCCCCCACTTCTTTGTAGGGTTTGTCGAGAACGAGGATACTCTTGTCGATGGTGATTCCCATGGCCGAGAGAGCGAGGACAATTTCTTCGCGGCCTACCGATCCAAAGAGCTTGCCATTTTCGGCTTTGCTCTTGATGACCACTTTCTTGCCAGAAAGGGCATTGGCCAAAACACGGCTTTCTTCAGCCATTTTCCCAGCCTCAGCCTGACGCTTGGCCACAAACCGCTCGGCCTGCTTAAGCGCTCCGGGCGTTGCCAAATCAGCCAGTCCCTCAGGGAGGAGATAGTTAAAACCGTAGCCGTTCTTCACTTCTTTGACTTCCAGTGCCTTCCCGAGGCCCTTGACGTCTTCCAAAAGGATTACTTTCATACCAAAATCAGTCACCTATTAACTCAGACCAGGATAGCCTACTTCAGGCCTTTTGACAAGGCGCTCTCCTCAGAGAATAAGCATACTATCGCCAAAGGAGTAAAATGAAAAGCGTTCACGAATAGCAATGTCATAGAGGGCCATGATGTCACGTTTGGCCCCCTTGTGCCTGAGGAAAGCATCCACAAGGAGCATGAGCGACGTCTCGGGCAAATGAAAGTTGGTGATGAGTGTATCTACCATCTGAAATTGATAGGGTGGAAAGATAAAGATGTCCGTTTTCCCCGAGCCACTCTCCATGGAGCCCTTCTTCCCAAACGCCTCCAGGGTCCGAGCCACCGTTGTCCCAACGGCAATGATTGTCCCACCGGCCACTTTCGCTTGGTTAATCGCCGTGGCTGTTTCAACCGACACTTCGCCATATTCAGTATGGAGTCTCCCACTCACAAAATGCTCTTCACGGAGTGGAGCAAAGGTCCCCAAACCGACATTGAGGGTGAGACGCACCGTCTCGATGTGTTTATCTGCCAATGTGTCAAAAACTCGATCCGTGAAGTGAAGTGAGGCCGTCGGCGCCGCAACCGAGGCTCCCTCACGCGCAAACACCGTCTGATAACGCTTCCTGAGTTCTGTTTCCGGCGTATTGGCCCCCTCGAGATAGTGTGGGAGCGGGGTTTCGCCATACTCTTGAAGGAGCGTGACGAGTTCGCCTCCTCGTGAGAGTCGCACCGTAAAGATATTCTCCGCTTGGTCCACCACCTCGAAATATGTACCATTCGGAAAGAAAAGCTTCTGACCGAGGGTGACTTTTCGATCGACGAGTACCGGAATTCGTTCCGCATCCACTATTTCATTGGCCAGTACCAAAACCTCGATCTTGCCTCCGGTTTCTTTCTTGAGCCACAGTCGTGCCGGGAGGACTCGGGTATCATTTTGGACCATGAGTGACCGAGGAGCGAGATACTCTGCGAGATGAGCAAACGTATCAAACGTCACAGTATCAGTCCGGGTGTCATAGACAAAGAGCCGAGCGCTATCGCGTGGCTCGACCCCTTGCCGCCTTATGAGCTCCGGAGGCAGCTCATAGTGATATCGTTTCAGTTGAGTTAGGTCCATGAGCGCTTGAAGAAAACGAACAGTGTGAACCAGGCTGTGGCAACGAGAAAGGCCCCAACAAAAAATGGTGCCTGAATCCCGAGAGGCCCCGATATCGCACCCGCAAGAAGTGGCACTGTTCCTCCGGAGAGCGCCATAAGCGAGCCATTGATTCCTAGGGCCGCCCCTTGTTTCTTGGGCGAGACACTCTTACTCACAAGCGCTCCCATATTGGCCATCGAGAGGCCATTCGGAATAGCAAGGAGTGGGGTAAGAGCGTAGAGGAGAAATACCGACGGAACAAACGGATAGAGTGCCAGAGTACCCGCGAGAACGAGCAGTGAAACACGGAGAATCGCTTTTTCGTTGTAGTGTTTGGTGAGGAACCGGAGAATAAAGAGCTGGGTGACCACAATCCAGATACCTACCACCCCAAAAAATGTCCCGATGGCACTCTCATCGAGCCCGAAACGAGCCACGAGCATAATACCAACGAAGGAAGTGAAGAAGGTAAACCCAGACGCGTAGAGGAAACTCGAGAGATAAACCGGTCGGGCATCCAGGTCACGACAGGCAGTGAGAATGTTCTGTATCCCCTTGAGCCAATGAAAACGATGAGTGTCCTCTCGATGATGATTGGTCTCAGGGAGAAAAAGAGAAACAGAGAGCACATTCACCACACCCAGAGCCGAGGCCACCCAAAACGGAGCAGCCGCGTTATCAAACAGATGAGCGAGCGCCCCACCGAGAGTCGGCCCCAGGATAAAGCCGATACCAAAAGCTGCACCGATAAGGCCAAAATTCTTGGCTCGGTCCTTGGGATCTGTGATATCGGCGATGCAGGCCTGTGCAATACTAAAGTTCGCTCCCGCTAATCCGGCTATTGCCCGACTAAAGAAAAGGAGAGCGAGCGACCCAATCTCGATCCCGAACCCAAAAAGAAGCTGAGAAAGTGCCAGCACACCGACACCAAGCGTGAGGAGCTTCTTCCGTCCGTAGACATCAGAGAGCTCACCCAAAAGTGGTGCCCCGAGAAATTGCATGAGTCCAAAAATGGCGGTGAGGAATCCAGCAATGAGGTACTGCTCCCCCGTCGTATACCCCGCGAGGAGAAAGGACGGCGAAGTAGGGTCCGTAAAGATAATCGGAAGAATGGGAATAATCATCCCAATCCCAATCATATCGATGAGGAGCGTGACAAAGAGAATAGCGAGGGTCTTTTTTTGCATGAATATGTTTTTTTGGTGGACTACTTGCTACACAATTGGAACTATCTTATCAAGGAGTTGCAGGAGTGGCAATCGCTCGGGATGGCTATCGAAGAGGCAAAAACCGCTTAGGAAGCCTCAATTTCATCCAGTGCTTCTTGGAAACGGGCATCTTTCGGAA
>CAYNNJ010000088.1:0-3759 GCA_964398755.1 uncultured Bdellovibrionales bacterium | reverse complement strand
AGAGCATAAGGAGGAGGACGACACCGGTCACCGCGAGCTCGACCTGAAAGTTACGCTCATTGCGAAAAGTATAAAAGAGACCTTTGAGAGCATGGGCGACACTACGGGCAAAACGCTTCATACTATTTTCTTTTTATTTGAGTGACTCTATTTTTGGACCAAAGTGGCGGTGACGCTGTCTTGGATGGCAAACATCTCGTCACTGTGATCATAGCCGAGGAGATGGAGGATGCCATGAGAAAAGACGTAGATCATCTCATGCGTGGCGCTCACTTCATCCTCTGTTGCTGACTGGCTAATGAAATCGTAGCAGAAAAAGAGCTCGCCGAGAAATATCTCCTTCGCTCCATCACGCCGAAGTGACTCGATATCAGCATAGTCTCCGAACGAAAGAATGTCCGTCACCTTGTCTTTACCGCGATACGTCCGATTGAGCTCTTGGATGCGCTCGGGTGAGACGAGGACAGCGGAAAGGGTGATACTCTCCTTGTCTTTCAGACTGTCGAGTGGTACTCGCTTCAGCGTCTCGGTCGCAATGAGTTCAAAAAAATCCTGATCCAATGACGCTGGGACCGTGGCCACTTCGGAAACATACTCCAGATGAAGACGCATAGAAACTAGGTGAGGAGCGACTCGACCACGCGCTTGACGTCATCCCCAGGGGCGCGTCCGGCCACCTTCTTCATAACGGCGCCCATGGCTTGCCCCATCTTGTCCTTGGTCGAAATACCGACCTCTGCGAGCGCTGACTCTACGAGCGACCGGAGTTCAGCCTCTGGCATAGCTGCCGGCAGATACGTAGAGAGGAGCGCGAGCTCATCTCGTTCTTTGGCTGCCAAATCCTCACGATTGCCAGCCTCGTACTGAGCGATGCTGTCTTTTCGTTGTTTCACCAACTTCTTAATCACCTCGAGGACATCGGCATCCGCGAGTTCGTTTGGGGCCTGACGCTTATCGATGGCCACGTTTTTGACGTCACTCTGGAGAAGTCTCAGGGTGTCGCGCCGAAACGCATCACCGGACTTCATCGCGTTCTTGAGATCGTCACCAATCTGCGTGTAGAGAGCCATAACCAAAGTATTATGTATGAATGACTGTATTGTCTCATAGCTGTAGTCAGACGAACAGTCCTGCCCTACAGCTATGTCACCATGAAGCCATTGATACTCTGATACTAAATTCTTTTTTTAATATCACGGAGTGCTTCGTCGTCGAACTTACCGAGCTTCTTGAGTCGGGTAATTTCTTTGCGAATCTTGACTTTGTAGAGCGCACCGATACGACGCTTGTCGCGGCTCGGCTCTTCAGCACGGAAACGGAGCTTCCGGACCTGCTTCAAGACACCACTCTGCTGGACACGTCGTGAAAAACGACGGATCAGGCTTTCGGCTGTCTCTCGCTCTTTTCTTTTGACTTGGATCATATACAAGACCTCCTTTCAAACATTTTCTTCCCAGAGGAAGAAAGATAAATCTTTACACCGGGTGGATATTTTCGCTTAAACGAGCCCCGCCGAGGAGATGGAGGTGGAGATGGGGCACTTCTTGCCCACCATCCCTCCCTACCCGGAATAGCAGTTTATACCCTTTTTCAGAAATATTCAAGTCTCGAGCCACATCCCGGGCCACCCGGAACATCTGTCCTACGATCATCTCGTCACCATCCGCCATCTCGGCAATACTCACGATGCGCTTCTTGGGGACGATGAGGACATGAACAGGAGCAATCGGAGCGATATCATAAAAGGCCATGATGTCGTCATCCTCGTAGAGAAACTCCGTCGGTATTTCTCGGTCACGAATTTTCTCAAAAACATTTTTCTCGCTCATGACTGACAGGGTTAGACATTGAGGGCGACATTGGTCTTGAGTATCTTCTTTACCGCATCGACGAGCTTCTCTTGGGTCACCGTTTCCTGAGTCCCAGAGACCATGTCTTTGACGATAGCGGTCTCATCGAGCGCTTCCTTCTGGCCGATGATGACCGTCACCTCGACACCGAGTCGGTTGGCGACGCGCATCTGCGACTTGAGACTGCCTCGGCCAAAGCTCTCTGCAATGAGAATACCATTTTTCTCAAGCGCCGAAAACAGACGGAGACTCTTCTTCTTGGCCATGTCACCGAGCTGAGCGAGGAAGACACGGGGCTTCGGCTCCTGGTAGGGTTTGACCTGGGTGCGCTTCATCTCAAGCACAATCCGGTCGAGTCCGAGACCAAAGCCGATGACTGGTGTCGGTTCGCCACCGAGCGTTTCGATGAGCCGGTTGTAGCGGCCCCCGCCACCGAGTGAGTAGTTCTTGCCGTCTTTGTCAGTCGAACGGATTTCAAACACTGTGTTGGTGTAGTAATCAAGTCCACGAACGAGGCGAGTATTGATCGAGTACGGGAGTTCCAGTTCATCGAGGTACTCAAGCAAGCGCTTGAAGTGATCACGTGATTCCTGGTCGAGATAATCGATAGACTGAGGAGCATGGGCCGTGAGCTGGATACACTTGTCCTCTTTGCAGTCGAGGATGCGCATCGGGTTCGAGAGGAGTCGTTCACGACAGTTCTGGCAGAGCTTGCTCTTTTGGGCCTCGAGATAACGGACGAGGGCCTTCTCATAGTCACGCCGCGACTCGGGCGTCCCGATGCTGTTCACCTGAAATTCGATGTTCTTCAGTCCCAACTGTCCCACCACCCGGTAGGCAAGCTGGATGGTCTGGGCATCGATGATTGGATCATTTTCCCCAAAGATATCAAAGTTGGCCTGCCAGTGCTCGCGATAGCGGCCCTCTTGCGGACGGTCATAGCGAAAGACGGGGCCCATAGTAAAGAGTTTGATCGGCTTGGGAAGGATACCCATCCCGTGCTCGATATAAGCGCGACACAGTCCGGCGGTCATCTCCGGACGGAGGGCGACGCGATCACCGCCACGAGTGTTGAAAAGATAGATCTCTTTGTCGAGGATATCAGTCCCCTCACCGATGGTGCGGAGATAGAGGTGAGCAAACTCTACAGTCGGCAAGTCGATACGTTGAAAGCCATACTCCTGTGACGCAGCTGAGAGCGCTTTGCGTACCCGTTCCCAGTACGGCTGTTCATCGGGCATGATGTCACGCATGCCCCGGAGTGTCTGGAGGAGCATCTCTTCTTCAGCCTTGGGGCCCACCTTCTTCGATGCGACGTCTTTCGACTTGGGAGTCGCGACTTTCTTGGTTACCCCCTTCTTGGTGGACTTGGCTGCTTTGGCTCCGACTGATTTCTTGTCTGGCATACCCGTAGACAGGTTAAGGTTAAGAGTGTATTACTTAGTAAATGGAGAATCGATCTACTGGCCACGCTCGGAGCATGACCCGCCCGATAATCTTGTCCTTGTTAAATGGTCCGAATGCTCGAGAATCATAGCTGTACATCCGATTGTCGCCCATGGCAAAGTACTGATCCTCTCCGATTTGCATCCGTGGCATATCTTGAGTCAGGACGCCGGGGCCAATATAGGCACTCTCATCGAGCACAAAGCCATCTGGATACTGGGTGTTGTAGATCACGACTTTCCCCTGGCGAATCTCGACGGCCTCACCGGGGAGTCCGATAATGCGCTTGATAAAAAACTCTTCAGTATTCTTGGGAAACCGGAACACCGCCACATCCTGACGGACAATCTTTTTGAATGGCTTCACTTCGAAACTAGTCTCGTCCCATCCTACCTTGGTCTGCTTGTAGCCAAACTCACTGATGATGAGATACTCCCCATCCTCAAAATTCGGCTCCATGCTC
>CAYNNJ010000087.1:0-3773 GCA_964398755.1 uncultured Bdellovibrionales bacterium | reverse complement strand
GCATATGGGACCAGACAAGCGGAGAAGACACTCCGAGGATTGTTTGAGGCTCTCCCAAAGACGGTTCTCCTCCGACATGGCGAAAAGGAAACGGAGGTGGCTCTTCAGAGTATCGTCGATGGCGATACCATCCTCATTCGACCCAATGAACTCCTTGCCTTTGATGGCTTTCTTCTCGCACCCAAGGCACTTTTGAATGAAGCGAATCTCACGGGAGAAATGGAGCCTGTCCTCTATACGGAGGGACAGATTGTAAAGAGTGGGAGCATCAATGTTGGCGAAGAATTTGTGCTTCGTGTTCGAGGTGATTTCGAACACTCGAGCTATCGACAGATACTCCAATTGGTCGAGGATGGCAAACGTCACCCATCACCACTCGCCCGTTTGGCAGAGCAGTTCAATCTGTGGTTTACACTTTTTGCTCTCCTTCTTTCCGGCGGGGCGCTCTTTATGTTTGATGATTGGAATCGATTTTTGGCGGTGCTCGTTATTGCGACACCATGTCCGCTTCTTATTGCAGCTCCCATGAGTTTCATTGGTGGTCTCAACAAGGCAGCTCGAAAGAACATTATCGTGAAGAGTCCGTATGCCCTCGAACTGCTCGCGAAGACCAAGGTTTTCTTTTTTGATAAAACAGGAACGCTCACTCTGGGGGAGCCGAAGGTAAAGAAAATTGAGCTCCTCGATCAGGGACTCGACACTGAGCAGGCGCTTGACTATGCGGCCGCGCTTGAGCGTCACTCATTTCATCCGTTGGCGCGTTCGCTCGTAGAGGAACAAGAACGGGTATGTCATACTCATCCGCCACTTGCCACGCACATTGAGGAAAAGATTGGCGAGGGTATCTCCGGACTGATTGAGGGGAGTCGATTCGGTATCAAAAAGACGGTCGGTATCTCTGGTCTCTCAGTCGATCTGACGCATGAGGGGGTCCCTATTGCCCGCTTTACCTTTGATGATGAATTGAAAGAGGATGTCTCGGACGTCTTTTTGTATCTCCGGGAGCGGGGCTATACTTTTGGGATTTTGACTGGTGATAAGCGGGAAAATGCGGAGCGTCTCCTCGGCCGCTTTGGGCTCCCTATTTATGCTGAGTCTACCCCTGAGAAAAAGGTGGCCCTCATCGAACGCTACCAAAAGGAGGGGAAGCTCGTCGGGATGATTGGTGATGGACTGAATGACGCACCCGCGCTTGCGCTCGCTGATGTGGGAATAGTGTTTTCCGGCAGTGAAAACAGCGCGTCGCTTGAAGCCGCTGACGTCGCGCTTCTCGGTCGGGAGGCAACAGGTATACGAGACGCGATTCATATCGGTCGTCGCTCCTACCATGTCGCCCTCGAAAGTGTCGGGATTGGCATTGGACTCTCGTCTGTCTGTATGGTACTCGCCTTTTTTGGCTACATCCCGGTCCTCCATGGAGCCATTCTCCAAGAAGTGATTGACGCTGTCGTTATCATAAATGCTCTCCGTTCAACATATTAATATAATTCATCAGGAAGAAATATATGAAAATGGTATTGTCGGTACTATGTGCTGGAGTGATAACTCTCTTTTCAGCGTATCTTATTTTATCTGATGGTGGAGAATCCCCTATATCAGGATATATACCGGTGCTCTCACTCTTTGGTTTGGTAGGACTCGTGACGGCACCATTTTTGTTACGAGTTACCGAGGGTATTACTAAAAATTCAGTTTTGGAGTGGTGTTTCGTGATGGGGCTCGTTTTTCTTTCTCTCCCAATTCTACTCATCCCGTTCACCCTGGGGTTTAGTATACTTATGATGCCAATAATGGTAATACTCGGCCCTTTGTTTTTTGTTCCAGCCTGTGCGTTGCTGGTATTACGGAGAGTAAGAAATATTTGAATGCATCATAAAAACAGAGGGTATTCTTTCCGTCTGTTTTTTTATTTGTATCGAAGTGCATCGAGGGTATCGATGCTTGAGGCCTTGCGGGCCGGGAATACCCCGGTCATAAATCCTACGAAGGCACCGAAGGCAATGACGGTCATGATGAACCACAAGGGACTATAGAAGAGGTCAACGGATTCTCCGCCGAAGCGGGTGGCAACGAGATTGATAAAGAAGTTGAGTATTTCCCCTTCAATCATACCGAGGATGACCCCACCGACCGCGCCGAGAAAGCCCATGAGAGTGGACTCCATCACGAACATAAGAGAGATGCTCCCACGGGAGGCGCCGATGGCTTTCATGATACCGATTTCTTCGGTGCGTTCAAGGAGGGCGATGGTCATGGTGTTAAACATACCGATGGCGGACACTATGAGGGCAATCATACCAAAGACCATGAGGACAATTTGAATGGCGCTAAAGACTTTGTTTGCCTGATCAATGGTTTCGGAAATGGACGATGCACTGAAGCTCTTTTGTTCGATATCTCCACGTACCCGATCGAGGACCTGAGTGGAGGCGCACTTTACCTTGAGTTTGGTGTAACTCGAGAGTGGAAACCCGGTGAGCGAATCAAGGGAGAGGTAGACAATATTTTCTTCGCCATCGGAAATCCCAGCAATCATGTAGGTTGTCTCGGGAGAGAATGAGTTTTTACGACTGACTTGACCGGTGGCGTCATTCTGAAAAAGGGTGAGACTGACCGATTGCCCAAGCATTTCTTCCGGCGCGGTACCAAAGACCTGGGAGACAGCCTTGGTAATGACGACCTTGTTTGGCTCTTCTTCGGTAAAGAGACGCCCGTGTGTAATCTTCACTCCTTCAGATTTAAGGAGGGTAGCTGAAGAGCTCACGGTGTTGACATCGAGGGTAATATCGCCAAACTTGCCTTGACCTGAGAGCTCGAGCACTGGGATAACATCTATCACATCCGGGATGGTTTTGAGTGTTTCGACCACGCTATTATCGAGTGCGACCGCTTCTTCGCTTTTTCCGAGCGTTACATCGAGGGTGACCAAGGCGTCGGAAGTGGTGATTTTTTGGAGGAGCGTCCGCTGGAGTCCATAGCCCATGGACACGAGGAAGATAATAGCGGCAATTCCGACGGACATACCGAGAATGGTCAAAAGCGTTCGCATCGTGCGAGCCTTGAACATTCGCATGGACAATTTGAGGACATCGAAAAATCTCATGAGAGCTTCGTTAGCTTTTAGCTTCTCTAGCTTCGTTAGCTTGTGTCATGTTCGGGTTCATTCTTCGTATCATAGCACCGAGCATCTTCATTGTCTCGAGTAAGAGTGATTCAGTTTCAGAAAAGTTGAGATTTTGCTTCTTAAAAATTTCTTTGGCAATTTCTACTTGTGTTTCAAGTTCTGCTCCAGACCCGTAAGAAATCCTGAGAAACGAAAGAAAATCTTTTTTGGTACCCCGCATCCTACCTTCAGCAATATTAGATGGTATGGAAACAGCGGATCTACGCATTTGTGACGTGAGTCCGTACAGTTCCTCTTTAGGAAATTTTTCTGTCAAAGTATATGTGGCGATAGCGAGTTGCTTTGCTCTCTGCCAAACAGTGAGTTCTTTGTAGCTTTGAATCATAGTTTTCTAATGAAGCTAACGAAGCTTTGGAAGCTGATGAAGCTGTTGCTCAAGAATACTTGAGCAACATGATAATCTCAATTTCACGAACCATCTTTTCGGCGGTGTTTTTGTGGAGACCTACGCCACCTAAAGATACGCGGGTATCAAACCGTTTTTGCATTTCGAGCTGGCCAATCTTACTTTCCAAGCGTAGTTTGAGTGTCGCTTCGAGGCGAAGCTTTTGTTCGGCAGAGAGTTTGACATGGAAGAGCTCGGAGAGGT
>CAYNNJ010000086.1:0-3798 GCA_964398755.1 uncultured Bdellovibrionales bacterium | reverse complement strand
CGTCCATCGATCAAGTGTAGCCCGACCAATGCCGCGCTTTGGTTCATTCACAATCCGCTCAAGCGCCAAAATGTCCTTCGGATTCTGGAGGAGCCGCATGTAGGCAATGACATCCTTGATCTCCTTCCGCTGGTAAAATTTGAGTCCACCAACAATGCGGTAGTTGATCGAGTGGCGGAGAAACATTTCTTCCACCATACGTGACTGTGCATTGGTCCGATAGAGCACCGCAAACTGGTCCGCCGTCCGACCTTTCTTCATTTCCTCCTGAATGGTCTCCGCCACAAAGCGAGCCTCTGCCTCTTCGTCCTCGGCAGGACAGAGCGTGATGAGTTCGCCCTGTTTGGTCTCAGTCCACAGCTTCTTGTGACGCTGATTGACGTTTCGTTCGATCACGCCGTGAGCCGCATCAAGAATAATCTGCGTCGAACGGTAGTTCTGGTCGAGCACAATGACCGCCGCCTCCGGATAGTCCTTTTCAAAATTGAGAATATTTCTGATGTCAGCCTGACGCCACCCATAGATCGACTGATAGTCATCACCGATGACAAAGATATTGCCGTGCTTTTTCGCCAAAAGATGAATGAGCGTGTACTGAAGTGAGTTGGTATCCTGATACTCATCCACCATGATATAGAGGAATTGTTCCTGGTAGCGAGCGAGGACCTCCGGGTATTCCTGAAAGAGTTTGACCGTGAGGCGGATCATGTCATCAAAGTCCAGGGCATTCGTCCGTTCCAGCTCTTTCTGGTAGCGCTCATAAACCTTAGCCGCGAGTTCCTCATAGTAGCTCCCCGTTTGAAGGAGGTACTTCTCGGGATCCATCTGGGCGTTCTTGGCTTTCGAGATTGCTTCGAGGAGTGAACGCGGTCGCACCTGATCTGGATCCATCTCAAGCTCCTTCATCGCCTTTTTGACGATAGACTGTTGATCATCCGCATCGATAATATTGAAATTCCGACCATAGCCGAGGTGCGACAGCGCTTCGATTTCCCGACGAAGAATCTTGGCACAAATATTGTGAAACGTCCCGATATGCGGTGGCAAGACCACCGCCCCATATTCGGCTGCCTCACTCTTGGCGAGGAGCTTGGCAATCCGCTCCCTCATCTCTCCGGCTGCCTTGTTCGTAAAGGTCACCGCCAGCAATCGTTCCGGATTGACCCGTTTCTCCTCGATGAGATAGGCAATACGATGCGTGAGGGTCTTTGTCTTCCCAGAGCCGGCTCCGGCCAAAATAAGCACCGCTCCCTCCGTTTGGAGGACCGCTCGCAACTGTTCTGGATTGAGCCCTTGTTCCCAAAATTTCATAAGCGTTTCCTCATTTTAGCACACCTGAGTCTCGGGCTCTACACGAGCCTAGAATATGCTAAAATACCCCTATGAAACACTTTTTGCACACTCTCATCAAGCGTATCGAAGACGCGCCCCTCACACTTGGCTCGTTTCTCATTACCTTTATCGGACTCATCATCGTCCGGCTCACTGTCGAGAATGCTCTCGGACTCTTTCCGGAACACACCTTCTTCTTTTTATTCTTCGAATTTACTCACACGTTTCTCTTTTTTCTCTGTTCGCTCCTCCTGCTCCTCCCCCTCGTTCGCTTTGCGGGCCGTCTCACGCTTCGGGAGGCTACCAATATCCTCCTCTTCGGCTTTCTCATTATCTGGACGCCACCCATTATTGATACTTTTGTCTTTCAGGGTGGTCATTTCTGGAGTTTCTACGAGTTCGATGGCCTCCGCGGTCTCGTTGTCCGCTTCTTTACGCTCTTTGGAGATACCCCCGATATCGGCATCACCTATGGGGTGAGAGTAGAGGTAGTCCTGGTTACCCTGGCACTTGGTCTCTATACTTACCTCAAATCACAGCGCTTCATACGCGCACTCCTGGTCGCTCTTCTCACCTATACTATCCTCTTTATCTTGGGCACCTTCCCTTCTTGGATTACACTCGGTGTCCTCTCGCTCCAAAAGAGCCTGCTCTCTATCAGTAGTTCCGATGTCGCTGCCCTCTTTCTCTCACCGGAACAAGTCCTCGGTCGCGATCTTACTGATTTCCGGAGCGTCCTTAACTTCAAGATGAGTCTCATCTATAGTCTCCTCGCCCTCATCCTCTCTTGCTACACCTTTTACGAAACAAGGAAGGACCATTTTCTGGCTTTGGCTCAAAATGCTCGCCTCCCACAACTTATCTATCATGCCGGACTCCTCCTCCTCGGTATCCTCCTCGGAGCATACTTTGCCGAAGGACAGGTGTCGTTTGAATTTTTTCCAATCATCGGAATCTTCTCCCTCATTCTCGCTACCTGGTGTGCCTGGCTTGCCTCGGTAGTGGTGAACGACATCTACGATGGAACCATTGACCGTCTCACGAATCCCGACCGTCCCCTTGTGGTCGGAGCCATCCCACTCTCTGAATATCAATTCTACGGAGTCATCTGCTTTCTCTTTTCGCTCTTCCTCTCTGGTATCGTGAGTTTCTCCGCCATGCTCCTCCTCCTTGCTTACCAGGCGCTCGCGACGCTCTATTCTGCTCCGCCTCTTCGTCTCAAACAGTATCCCGGACTCGCCACCTTGATCGCCGCGCTCGCTGGGATGCTCGTCTTAATCACAGGCATCGTAACGGTCGTTCCGACGCATTCCATCACCAGTATTCCCCTCTCTCTCCTCACATATCTCTTTATCGCCTATTTTCTTGCGCTCCCTATCAAAGACTTCAAAGATATCGAGGGTGATCGCCGTGACCACGTGTACACGCTTCCCGTCCTCTTTGGAGCCGAACGGGGAAAATATGTTATCGGAAGTCTCCTCTTTCTCCTCTTTGCCCTCTCGCCACTCGTCCTCGCGCTTCGCTCACTCCTCATACCTGCGCTCCTCTTTGGGAGCCTCGCATACTTCGCTCTCCAGAAAGGCACTAACGATGAACATTCCTTTTTTGCCTATCGCAAACTCCCCCGAATCATCTTGGGAATCACGACCCTCTACGGTCTGGTCATCGTCTTATTCCTCATATAGCCCAAACAAAAAAGACTCTGCGAGTCTTTGTCGTTCGTGCTAGTCCTGCCATATTTTGGCCAGGTGTTCCCACGCCTCGATGGAGAGAGCCTGAGCCCGGATATCACTCTTGAGTCCCAGCGTCGCCAGTCTCCCCTCGACCACAGATCGTTCGATGGAAAAGCTCGTTGAAAGATTATTGACCAAGGTCTTTCGTCTCGCGGCAAATCCAGCCCGCGCCAAGCGAAACACTTTCCGATCCTCCAGAGGATCATAGGGACGTCTCGGTATGATGAGAATAACAGCGCTATCTACTTTCGGCACTGGATCAAATGCTTCCTTCGGTACAAAACGTTTAATCTCGACACTCGCGTAGTACTGGGCCATTACTGAGAGGAGACTCATCTCCCCCGGCTGGGCAGCCAACCGTAGGGCCACCTCGTTTTGCACCATAAGGGTGAGCGACTGGGGCTGGATACGGAGCGAAAGAAGCGTCCGAATAATGGGAGCAGTAATGTAATAGGGAATATTGGCAATCACTTTATACGGATGCTCCGCAAACCCGGCTTCTTGGAGCACGGCCTCAAGATGAAGATCCAAGATATTGCCCTCGAGAATCGAAACACTCTTGGAATCGACAAAGTGATGTATCAATCGCTCTACAAGCTGGTGGTCGAGTTCGATAGCAAGCAGTTTCTCTACTCGGTCTGAAAGTTGAAACGTCAGAGCACCCGTCCCGGGTCCTACCTCGAGAATCCAGTCCTCCTCCTTCACTTCTGCCACAGCAAAGATATCTCGAATG
>CAYNNJ010000085.1:0-3878 GCA_964398755.1 uncultured Bdellovibrionales bacterium | reverse complement strand
GACGGACGAATATATCGAGCCTACCGTCGTCACTGAAAAAGGCGCTCCTGTCGCCCTCGTACAGTCAAATGACGCCGTCATCTTCTTTAACTTTCGGGAAGACCGAGCTCGTGAGCTCACCAAGGCCTTTGTCGATCCTGCCTTTGAT
Source organism: uncultured Bdellovibrionales bacterium (assembly GCA_964398755.1). GTDB lineage: Bacteria > Patescibacteriota > Minisyncoccia > Moranbacterales > UBA1568 > UBA1568. The sequence continues at coordinate 3,730 of CAYNNJ010000085.1, read as the reverse complement.
GGGTTTCCCCGAACCAAGCTCGATGTTCACTTCACCACGATGATTGAGTATGAGCGTGGACTGCCGGTAAACGTCGCCTTCCCTCCCGAGGATATCGAGAACAGTCTCGGCGAAATCATCAGCCGAAGTGGCAAGAAACAGCTCCGCATCGCTGAAACCGAAAAATACGCCCACGTCACCTACTTTTTTAACGGCGGCAAAGAAAAAGCCTTTCCCGGCGAGGAGCATGTCCTCGTCCCCTCCCCGACGGTTGCACACTTTGACGAAGTGCCGGAGATGAGCTCGCCTCAAATTACCGAGAAACTGATCGAGAATATCGAGAGTGGCGCCTACGACTTTATCCTCGTAAACTACGCCAATCCTGACATGGTGGCTCATACCGGGAATGAAGAGGCCTCGATCAAAGCCGTCGAAGCAACCGACAAGTCGCTCTCGATCCTCATCCCAGCGATCCTCAAAGCCGGTGGCGCCGCTCTTATTACTGCCGATCACGGCAACGTCGAAGAGCTCAAGAAAAATACGACCGGCGAAATTGACACCGAACATTCGACCAATCCGATTCCCCTCTGGTTCATCTCGCCGGACAACCATCGAGAGAAAAGCGCTGAGCAAATGATGCGGGAACAAAACGAAGTAAACGGCCTCCTCTCAGATGTTGCCCCAACGGTCCTCGAGCTCATGGAAATCGAGAAGCCACCGGAAATGAACGGGGCCAGTCTCCTCTCAACTCTCGAATAGCACAAAAAACACCCTGAGCGAATCGAAGGGTGTTTTTTCTTGCTCGGTTTAACGGATCACCTTGTCGACGATACCGTAGGCGACAGCCTCTTCGGCTGACATAAAGTAATCTCGCTCGGTGTCCTTTTCAATTTTCCCAAGCTTCTGACCGGTATGCTTGCCCAAGATTTTGTTCAGGCGGTCCCTGGTAGCGAGGATATGCCGAGCATGGATATCGACGTCCGTGGCCTGTCCCGACGCTCCGCCGAGTACCTGGTGAATCATCACCTCACTGTTAGGGAGTGCCATCCTCTTCCCCTTTTCACCCGAGGCGAGAAGGAGCGCTGCTGCGGACGCTGCCATCCCGATACAGATGGTCTGGATATCAGAGCGGACATACTGCATCGTGTCATAGATAGCAAGTGCCGAGGTCACTGACCCACCCGGCGAGTTGATATACATCTTGATATCTTCTTTGTGACTGACAGAATCCAAAAACAGAAGCTGGGCGATAATGGCATTGGCCACCCCATCATCAATCGGTGACCCAATGAAGATGATTCGGTCCTTCAGCAGTCGCGAATAGATATCGTAGGCGCGCTCCCCGAAGTTGGTCTTTTCCACCACCATCGGAATGAGATAGTTATTGTCCATATGAAACAGAATTAGGAATTATGAGGTATGAATCACGAAAGACTTCTCTTTTTCTTTATCATACTTCATGCGTCATGCTTCATACTTCATCATGACAGGCTTTCGAGCCACGCGAGTACCTTTTCATTCTTGAGTTGTCCAGAGACAGCCGCGTAGAGTCGTTCCATATCGATATTCTTTTCGATATCTTTGACATTCTTGTAGTACTGAAGGGCTTTATTCATTTCGGCCTCCACTTCGGGAGTGTCAACCGTGATTGCTTCGTCCTCGGCGAGAAATTCAATAACGAGATTCGCCGACAGGCGACGCTTAGCCTGGGGCAACCATTCGGCCTCAAGTGCTTCTTTGGTCTTTTTCATCTGCTCGAGATAGGCATCGAGGGTGAGTCCCATCTGGGTGAGCTGAGCCTCAAAATCCTGGGTCATCCGGAGGAGTTCCTGTTTCACCAAGAGTTCCGGAAAATCGATGGTCGCTTTGTCAACGAGCGCATCGAGAATCTCCGTCCGGTGTTCGTTCTTCATCTGTTCCTTCTTTTCCTCGAACATCCCCTTCTTCAAGTTCTCTTTCACTTCGGCGAGAGTTTCGAACTTGCCGAGACTCTTGGCGAAGGCGTCATCAAGGAGGGGCACTTCACGCTCCTGCACCGATCGCATCTTGACCTCAAAGGTCGCCGGCCGACCGGCCAAGTGCTTGGCATGATACTCACTCGGAAAAGTGAGCTCGAACGACTTTTCGTCGTGTTCCTTCATCCCGACGAGTTCCTCCTCAAAGCCAGGAATAAAGACGCCCTTGCCCAATACGAGCGGATGATTTTCACTCTTTCCACCTTCGATCACGACACCTTCTTGCTTCACGGTGAAGTCAACGAGGACGCTATCCCCCATCTTGGCCTCACGATTGACGGCCACCTGCTTGGCCCGCATGGTCGCGAGGCGCTCCAGTTCTTTCATGATATCTTCGTCCGCGACGGCCGTATCCTTTTTGGCAAACTCACTATTCACCTTCTTCACCGCGTCACGCCAAGAAGCCAATTTCACTAGAGGCATAACAGCTGTGACGATGGAGTAGGTGAATTCCTCTCCTTCTTTCACCTGCCCGAGCGTAACCTCGGGTTGGCCAATAGCATCAACCTTTTCTTGCTCGAGAGCCTTGGCATACGAGTGTGACACCACGTGTTCGGCTGCTTCGACCATAATAGCCTGCTTGCCAAAACGCTGTTCCACCATGTTCTTTGGTACTTTGCCGGGACGAAAGCCAGGGAGCTTTACCGACTTCGCCATACCATCTTTGGCATGCTCAATCTCTCCCTGCCATTCTTCCCATGGGAGTACCACTTTCATTTCGACTCGTGATTCCGGGAGTTGCTTGACGGTTACCTTCATACGTTATGATTCAAATCTGATTTACGCTGCCTTCGGAAACTTCTCTGCGTAGAGCGCCACGCTTTTTTTCACGGCCTCCATGGCTTCATTCTTTCCCTTGAAACCCTTAATTTCCACAACGGCCGTCTTCCCCTTAAGTGCCTTGTAGGTTTCAAAGAAATGCTGGATTTCTTTCAAAGTATGCTTGTTCACATCCTCCAAGTCCCGCACATCTTCCCAACGCTTGTCGTCCACTGGGACACTAATAATCTTGTAATCAGACTCACCCGTATCAATCATCTCCATCACCGCTACTGGTCGCACCTTTACCAAGATACCGGTTGGGATAGGAAAGGTCGCCAGGACGATGATATCGAGTGCGTCACCATCCTCCCAGAGGGTCTGGGGAGCAAAGCCGTACTCAACCGGAAAAGTAGCCGCTGAATAATTCGCGCGATCAAGCTTGATGAGGCCAGTTTCCTTGTCAATTTCATACTTATTCCCCGATCCCTTGGGAGTCTCAATAATCGCATTGATTTCCTCCGGAGCATCTTCACCAAGAGGAATGTCGTGCCACAAGTTCATACGCTTCTGATTTAAGATTTATGATTTTTCCTGCCTACGGCAGGCAGGGTTTTTAGAATTCTTACTCTTCGGTTACTTCTGTTTCAGTCACAGCCTCTTCCGCCTCCTCGGCGACTTCTGGCTTGGCACCACCAGCGACGTCAATCTTCCAGCCGGTCAAACGAGCGGCGAGACGGACGTTCTGGCCACGCTTCCCGATTGCAAGCGACAGCTGATCATCAGGAACGGTAACCACGGCCCGCTTCTCTTCTTCATGGAGGGCGACCGAGAGTACCTTGGCTGGCGAGAGTGCAGCGCTCACAAACTTCTCGACGTTTTCATTCCATTCGATGATATCGATCTTCTCACCACCGAGAGCGTCGATGATGGTCTGGACACGTGTCCCCTTCTGGCCGACGCAGGAACCAATCGGG
>CAYNNJ010000084.1:0-3925 GCA_964398755.1 uncultured Bdellovibrionales bacterium | reverse complement strand
GGTGGCAAGTGACTAGCCACGGCGGATGAGCTTGTAGAGAGGAGCGAGATCAGAATCGTTCAGTACTTTGGTTAACTTAAGGATACCAAAATGGAGGACAAAGAGGATGGTGCCGAAAAAGAAAAAGCTGAGGGGGCCATGCGGAAGCATACGAGCCAAGAGAGCGAGGAGGATTGAGCTGAGACAAGAAATGAAAACAGTACGGAGTGAGAGTCGGACATGGAAATGATGATCTGTGTAGTAGAGGATGCCTACCATGAGGACGAGTGAAACGACCGTTGTAGAAAGAGCCGCACCAATGAGTTCGTAACGTGGAATGAGGTAGAAATTAAGGGCGATCATCCCAACAACACCCGCGAGAGTCAATTTCATTGGAATTTTGACCAAGCCGGCACCATTTAAGGCAAAGGACAAAACGTAAAAGACCGTGAGGAATCCCACGCCGACGGCATAAATCGAGAGCGGGGCAACTGCCTCGTTGTATTTGGTTCCATAAAAAAACTGAAGCGATTCGTTTCCGTACGCGATGAGGAGAGTAACCATCGGAAAAAGAAGGAAGGTCAGGAGACGAAGTGATTTGTTGACGAGCGCCTCGGTCTCCTTGGTATCGTTTTCAGCGGTTGTTTTGGAGATTGCAGGAAGGAGAATAATGGTGAGAGCGTAGAAAAGATAGTAGGGAATGCGCCCAACGGTGATGGCAGCGTTGTAGATACCAGTGAGGTAGTCACTCCCGAGGAGCGCTTTCACGAAGTAGAGATCGAGGGTAAGAATAAATTCATAAAAGAGGAGAAAGGCGGTGAGGGGACCGGCATAGGCGAGGATGGTTTTGCCGGAAAAAAGTGAAACATCCTTGCGTTTCGTCTCACGGAGTGCGGGGAAGTAGCGATGGGTGATACAGATATCAAAGAGAACCGCTATGGCGAAAACAAAGAGAGGGGCGATGATATAGCCGGTGATGGCACCTTCGACACCAAAAAAGAGGGCGAGAAAGACGATAAAGATGACCCGGCTGATGGCCCGAATCGTCTTGAGGGCCGCCTGAACACGGAAGAAATGAAGTCCGGTGAAATAGTAGAAGTAAAACGAAGCGGCGGCAAAAGCCGGGATGATGAGGGATGACAACTGAAAGAGTGGCGTGAGTGAAGGGTCGTGGAGAGCCCAGGCAATAAGGGGTGAGGCGAAGAAGAATAACGCCGTGACGGCAAGCATGAGGACCGCCTGAAGCCGAAGCGCCTGATACTTGATCCCGAGAATTTTCCCCGGTGCCGATTCAAATATCTCACTCAAGTACTTGGACATGGCTGTCGGGATGCCGTTTCCAATCAAGATGATGATCATAGTGGTGAGCGTGACCACAAGACCATAACGACCATAAGCCTCCGGGCCGAGGATACGACCAAGTGACGATTGAATGATGTACCCGCCGATATTGTAGATGACTTCTGAGAGTGTAAGCCACACCAGGGCTTGAGAGAATTTTTTCATAGCGTGATACGTTATTGGGGTTCTCTTCAAAATCTTCCTTTTCCTACCCTTGCGTGTCCGTCGAACATTTTTGACTCATTCTGCCGAACAGGGAGCTGTCTTGTACCAGGGTGTCAATCACGCTCGACTGCTACCGGCTCACTCATCAAAAATGTTACCGACGTCACATCGGGAGTACAGAAAAGAAAGATTTCAAGAGAACGACGTGCTTCAAACGACAAGTTGCTTTACGATAATCTGAAAAATCTCTTCTTTGCTTTGAGATCCGTCAATGGTAATCATCTTCCAGGAGGGGATTCTTTTTTGGAAGAGCGCCTTCTTGTCGCGGAGGTAATCGATACCCTGTTCGGGGGCGCGTTCACGACTCATGATGGTTTCCGGAGTGAGATCAAAATAGAAACAAGTATCTCCTTTGGGAGTATATCGTGCGAGCCAGTCTATCCACCAGTTGATCGGCCAGGAAAAAAATCGCACCTGCCTGGCGAGATACTCGAGGTTAATGACTGAGTCGAAAAATGAGCGGTCCGAAAGGAGATAATCGTAGCCTTCTCTCTTAAGCGACCGACGAAGAAAGATGAAGCGAATCATATCGATGAGGAGAAACTTCTCCCGCAAGACGATTGAGCACCAGGATGCTTTTGTTACCGCTTTCTCCTGGCCGGGTGTGAATCGAGTGTCCTTCTTGAAAGAGCGGGCCATCCGGTTCGCGAGTGAAAACTCGACCGCATGAAAGTATGCTACCTTTTTGCCTTCGCCCTCGAGTTTGGTCCGAAGGAGGTCAAGTTGGGTCGACTTGCCAGAACCGTCAACGCCTGAAAAAGTGATGAAACGCATGACGTTAGTACATGATAACCGAAATTGGTTGCATTTTGACCACGACTTTAGCCACATTATTTTCGGTGACACTTTCAAAAATGTCTTCGGCACGTTTGTAATGTGATGAGTCTTGTTCGATGACTTTGGAAGAGCGACCATTGTAGAGTTTGACGCCTCGGGTAGCGAGTTTCTCGTGGAGCTCTTCTTTGCTTTTAGGAACTACCGCTTCTGACGTTTTGGCCGCCTTGCCAGCACCATGATTGCAGGAATAGAAACTGGTCTCATTCCCATCTTGACCGACACAGAGGTAGGCTTCGGTGCTCATAGAAATCGGAACAAAGGTTGGTTCACCAGTATCTTTGAAAAGTGGGTGGCTCGCCATACGAGTGGGGCCATAGGCCCGAGTAGTGCCGTTTCGGTGTACCCAGAGATTCTTACCGTAATGCTCTTCCTCTGAAACGAGGATATGAGGCATGTCATAGAGGAGATCGGCCTCAATGGGTCGTCCGAGCACTGATTCGGCCGTAGAGATGAAATTATGGGTGATAGTCGCCCGATTAGCGTGGGCAAAGTTTGAGCAGGCACGCCGGGCGGCCATGTAGAGTCGTCCGTCCTCTCCTTCGCCATCAAAGGTAATGAGCGGTTCCTTTTTACCGAAATCTGAGGCGCGAATTTTCTCGGCAATCATCCGCACGGTTTTCTTGAAGGGCGTCAACCAGAAGAAGCGTCCAATATTCATGAGGATAGCGGTCGAGAGGTGTTCACGTTTTTTGGCGGTAAACATGTACATGGTGTACTGGCCGAGGATGCCCGAGCCACAGTGGACCATGAGGATGTATTGACCCTTACGGAGGTTGAACTTGGCGGCGACGACGGGATCAACGACTTCAGTCACTTTCATGAGATCGAGGAAGTGGTTGCCGGCGGCACCGATAATTCCGGAGCGAAACTGGGCAAAGAAGAGAAAGAGTGGCGGAATAATGTTCATGATGCCTCGGCGAGTCGGTGCTTCGTCAAAAAAGTTCCCGCGGTCTATCGAGTTCTCAGCCTCATGTTTGGTCTTGATGCCGAGATACTCGACCAAGGGAGCGATACCGAGGCGACAGATATCCACGATGACGCGAAATGGGAGGACAGTACCAACGACTTTTTTGGTCGGGACGGTCTTGGTGGCCGCCTGAAAAATCCGGTCAATTTCTTCCGGGGTAATGTTGGTGTCATCGAGGTCGAGCCGAACGAGGCGCATCCCACAGGCCGGGTCACTGTCATTTACTTGAGGGAGAATAAATCTTTCGGAAGCGACGGTGGTACCAGTGGCGTTCTTACGGCCAGGCTTACTGTGGACATCGGCCATGGCGGCGACGTGATGAAAGATGCAACCGTTACTGGCGACGCTCTCGAGTTGTTTCATCGTCTCCTCACCGGGCATGAGCTTGTCACCCACGTGAAAAACAACCGGAACTTTCATTTTGTCCGTTTTGAATTCGCTTTTATGAGGGGAGAGTTTGGTAATGTCGTTTTCAAACATAAATTTTTTGGTAGTATCGGAAAGACTTCCTTTTCTTACCACTTTCGCGCCATCGAACATTTCTTTGCTCGCTTCGCCGAACAGGGAGCTCACTGG
>CAYNNJ010000083.1:0-3940 GCA_964398755.1 uncultured Bdellovibrionales bacterium | reverse complement strand
TTTTGGGTGTTGACGGGACAAGAGTGTCTCTATGATAGCATCTTTCGCTTTCTTTTGACAAAAGACTCCCCACGGACTATCATGGGAATACAGCATAAATTGTCTCAATTGGCGCTGTTATAAGAGAGATTCGACCTGAGTCGCACAGTGTTTCATCCCATGGAAGTCATAAAGAGCCACATTCTTCTCGTGAACCATCATTTTTCTCCCGTTTTGGAGAGAGCGACTTTGTAGAGGTCAAATCGCCTTATAGCACGCCCTACATTCTATGATAGGGTATATCCTTTTAGCAGTCGTGGGCGCCCTTGTGGGGACCGCTCTTGGCTATCAGATTCGTCAAAATATCGCCAAAAAGCAGCTCTCGACCGCCGAGGGCCAGGCAGCTTCGATGCTTGCCGAGGCTGAGGCCAAGGTGAAAGAGCTCACGCTTGAGGCTAAGAATCAGGCCGTCCAGATCCTGGAAGAGGCCAAAAAGAGCGAACAGGCTCGCGAGGAAAAGATTCTCATTCAGGAAAAGCGCATCGAGAAGCGCGAGGAACAGGTCGAGAAATTCACCGAAGAAGCCGAGGCCGAAAAGCGTAAACTCCTCCAAAAGGCGGATGAGGTTCGGGCTATCCGCGAAGAGTCCGAGCGACTCCGAGAGGAAGAAAAGAAGCGTCTCGAGGCAGTGGCCAAGCTCTCTCAGGAAGAAGCCGAAAAGCAGATTATGCGTCTGGTGGAAGAAGAGAGTAAGGATGCCCTCGTGAAGCGCATGTCAAAGCTCGAGAATGAAGCTCACGACGAGCTTGAGAAGCGGTCACTCTCTATCATGGCCACCATCATTCAGAAATACTCCCGTTCTCACGTATCAGAATTCACGACCACAACCGTCTCGATTCCGTCTGATGACATCAAAGGCAAGATTATCGGCAAAGAAGGGCGTAACATTCGGGCCCTCGAAAAGGAAACCGGCGTCGAGTTTATTGTCGATGATACGCCGGGCTCGATTGTTATCTCTGGCTTTGATCCGGTGAGACGTGAGATTGCTCGCCTCGCCTTGGAGAAGCTCATTAGCGACGGACGGATCCACCCGGCCCGCATCGAAGAAGCCGTCGAAGAGGGGAAGAAAGAAATTGACCAAAAGATTAAAGAAGCCGGTGAAGCGGCCGCCTATGATGCTGGTATCGCTGGACTCCATCCCAAGCTCCTCTATATCTTGGGTCGGCTCCGCTATCGGTACAGTTACAAGCAAAACGTGCTTCTCCATTCGCTCGAAGTCTCGTACCTCGCCGGAGCGCTTGCCTCAGAGCTTGGGGCTGATGTCGCTTGTGCCAAAAAAGCCGGTCTCCTCCATGATATTGGCAAGGCTGTCGACCACGAGATCGAGGGTACGCACGTGAAAATTGGTATGCGTATCCTTGAGAAATTTGGTCTCGGTCAGAACGTCATCGATGCTATGAAGTGTCACCATGATGAGTATCCGCACCAGACGATTGAGTCCTTTATCGTGACCGCTGCCGATGCCCTCTCCGCTGCCCGCCCCGGTGCCCGCAAGGAAACCGCTGAGAAGTACATCAAGCGCCTTGAAGAATTGGAAGCCCTTATCAACACCTTCCCGGAAGTTGAAAAGTCCTATGCGATTCAGGCTGGTCGGGAAGTGCGCATCTTTGTCAGTCCGGAAAAGGTGGACGACTTGGGCGCGATGAAACTCGCCCGTGATATCGCCAAGCGGATTGAAGAGGAACTGAAGTACCCGGGAGAAATCAAGGTGAATGTTTTTCGTGAGACCAGGGCCGTCGAGTACGCCCGGTAATGGCTTGGATACCCGCCCCGTACCATGAGAGAAGGAGATGATTTGACTTAAAAAAGACGTAAGACGCAGTCGGAACATTGAATAAATATTTTGGCTCATCTCAGCGGTTTTAGAAATGGTTCGGGGTTGCATATTTTGCACCAATGGCTTAAAATAAGGAAAGACGGTAACTGATGTCCATGAGCGCCTGTGGCCTGGACACTCAAACTAGAAAGGCAGGTGAGATGTATGAAAAACGTAAACAAAGACGCTCTCGTCCATGCTATCGTCGACAAGACCAGCCTCTCAAAGAAAGATGTTGAGGCAGTACTCGAAGTGATGCTTGATGAGATTACTCGTGAACTCACAGCTGGCAACAAAGTGACTCTCACTGGTTTCGGAACCTTCAAGGTATCGAACCGGGCCGCTCGTGAAGGTATCAACCCGCAAACGAAGGCCAAGATTACGATTCCGGCCATGACCGTTCCTAAGTTCACTGCCGGCAAGACTTTGAAAGAAGCAGTGAAATAGTTTCCCAAGAGAAGATAGGGCTATAATCCTGCTTCAAGGCAGGATTATAGTTTTCGGGGCATAGTATAGTGGTAGTACGAGTGGTTTGGGACCATTTAGTCTCGGTTCGATTCCGAGTGCCCCGACCAGTTCGACGCCCTTCGCAGACGAAGGTGCGCTCATGGTCTACGACGAAGAGCAGTATTGTATGGAACTTGACACAGAAGCCAGTAGGGCGGTGAACTGCCCTGAGCCTGTCGAAGGGAAGTACTTTGTTTATATCTTACTCTGTAAAGATAGTAGTTTTTATGTTGGATTAACTGAAGATCTAGCGAATCGCCTAAAGGAACATGCTACCGGTGAGGCTGCACTATGGACAAAGATGCGTCGTCCTGTAAAATTGATTTACTATGAAACTCATCTTTCCTTGTTATCTGCTCGACGTCGAGAAAAACAATTAAAGGGATGGACGCGACTGAAGAAGTTGAAACTGATAGCTGGTTTATGGAAATGAATTGAAAGAATATGAAAAAGGTAGTGACCATCGGAGGAGGGACGGGGAGTTTTACCCTGCTTTCCGGTCTCAAGAAATATCCGATTGAACTCTCGGCTATTGTATCGATGGCTGACGATGGTGGATCGACCGGGATCCTCCGTGACGAGCTTGGGGTGCTTCCGCCGGGTGATGTGAGGCAGTGTTTGGTGGCGCTCTCTGATACCCCGGACATGCTCCGGGAGCTCATGAACTATCGCTTTGCCGAAGGGGGCCTCGAGGGGCACAGTTTCGGCAACATCTTTCTTTCCGCTCTCGAGAAGATTACAGGTGATTTCGGTTGGGGCGTGGCAGAAGCCGCCAAGATATTGAATGTCCGAGGCACAGTCGTGCCAGTCACCCTTTCCGATGTTCGGTTGTTTATGGAGCTTGAGAATGGCGACCTTCTTTCTGGAGAGAATGAAATAAACGTGAGTAAGAAATTCGAACAGGTTGGCGTGAAGCGGGTGTTCCTCAAACCGGTACCCAAGGCCAATCCGTTAGCGGTCCAAAAGATTCTCGAGGCCGACCTCATTGTTATTGGGCCGGGCAATCACTACTGCGCTATCATCCCGAATCTGTTGGTTCCGGGTATCGCCGAGGCCCTGCGAAAGACCAAAGCCAAGATTGTCTATAACTGTAACCTCATCAGTCGTCGGGGTCAGACAGACCTCTTTACTCTTGAGGACTATGTCCGTGAAATCAATCGCTACATCGGAGAGGATCGGATTCATTATGTGACCTACAATATTCATGAGCCGGCGAAAGCGCTCCTCAAAAAGTACGAGGCTGATGGGCTCCTCGTCCCATTCTTGAATAACACTGAGCGGACCTATCGGGTAGTGCGGGCCGATATCTTGAGTGCTGAAAAAACAGTCAGGCGCCGAGAAGACAAGATTGCCTCTACCCGGGCCTTTATCCGTCACGACCCGGAGAAGCTGGCTCGCGTCCTCGTCATGCTCCTTGAGCTTGAAGGCTACGAGAGTATTTTGAAGGATATCGTCTGACCCTTGACCCCGCACCTTTTCTAGGCAGAGATGACTAGTGACTGAGTTTTCCTCGGAAAAGGTGTGGGGCGTATTCTAATCAATACCTTGGAATCATCTGAGAGGGAGTTTTGAGCAAAA
>CAYNNJ010000082.1:0-3966 GCA_964398755.1 uncultured Bdellovibrionales bacterium | reverse complement strand
GCTCACAAGAAATGTTACCGATGCCACCCGGAGAAAGAAAATGAAAGTCTTCTGCTACACTTGCGTCTTAGAGCGACGAGTAAATATCTTCGTATTGCTTGGCAGTATTTTTGAGGTCAAAGTGGTCCTTCACGTAGCGTCTGGCATTTTCACCGAGACGGTGTTGTTCCTCGATATTATCCTTTAAATAAGCCAAAGATTCAATGAGGTGAGCCCCTGAATCTTTCGGGATAGTAACACAAATATCGGGATTTGTAAATTCGAGAAACTCCGGTAACTGAGAGAGGATAACCGGTTTCCCACAGGCATACGCCTCGATAATAATGAGGGGCACATCGAATTTGCCCTTGAGGTTCTCTACCGGGAAGATAACGACATCTGCAGTATTGTATAGGGCCGCCATATTGGTCGTAGCCCGGGCTTCATCGAAGAGGATATGCTTCTCGAGGCCGACTTCTTTGACGAGGGAGCGGATGGCTTCCCGTTTGGCCTGGTCGGCTTCATTTTTGATGCGACAGGCAAAGAGAAATTTCATGTTTGACTCTGGATGCTCCTTGAAATACTGGAGAAAGGTCTCGGCAAGCATATCGGTTGCCCCGAGACGAGTGTACTCGCCGGGATAGATGACAAAAAAATCATCCTCGCTCAGGCCGTAGGTCGAGAGGACGGCCGGATTCTTGGGACGAGGTTGGTAGAGGTCAAGATCGATCCCAGGGTAAATCCGGGTGACATTCTCTATTCCGAGTGTTGCCAAACGGTCTTTGGTACGGTCTGTATAGACAATGATTCGGTCAGCAAAGAGAAGGGCGCGAAGCTCTTGCTCGGTATAGAGGTCCTCTCGGAGGGTCGCTACCGTCTGGATGGTTCGACCACGGGGTCGTAGGAGGGTCGTGATAAGTCCGGTGTTTAACTTTGTCGGTGTAAACAGATAGTGTGTGATATCGTAGTCGTTTTTGGTCTGCCAGAGGTACGAGAGGAGTCGCAGCTTGGCCCTAAAGTCAAAATGCCCGCTCGAAAAAAGTGGGACCTGATGAGTTGTTTCGGGGAGTCCTGACAAGACCTCTTTTGTGGTGAGGAGAGTCAGTTCATGACCGGTGACGGATTTCCCGAGAAAGTAGGCGAAGTTTTTGGAGGCTTCATCCCACGGGGGAACGAGGGGACGAGTGGCGAGAAGTATTTTTTGAGACATAGGTTAGCGATAGATTTCTTTCTTCTGGGTACCGGTCGTGACCGTTATAGTCACTTTGCCTCCCTCACTCGTAGGTGGGGTGATGGTCGTTGATTCACCACGCTTGAGTGAAAAAGACTCAGTCGTGAGGACAGTCTTTTCTTCGCTTATGACATATCGAAATTCAGTGTTGAGACTATGGTTCTCTACGGTAAACGTCGGATTGCTTTCATTCATGGGGTCGGTAAATGCGAGGATCCACCAGTCTTTGCCAAGATTCTGATCGAGACCACGCTCATTTTGCCAAAAAAGAAACAAGCTACAGACCGCAAAGAGAAGTGTAGAGAAGACGATGAGTTGGGTTTCGGTAATCGGTGATTTCATTGCTTTCTCGTATAGATATGGATGTTCTCTGTGGCGTACACTCGCGTGAAGCGACTCGACTTTTCAAAGGGAGTAATATCAAATTTCGGATTGACCACCACGATGTTGGTACCAGTTTCAGTGTAACATTTTTCACCCCTCGCTGTGTTGGGGACAGAAATCATGAGGAGCGTACACTGCTCGCGGTTGGGATTGTCTTCATAACGTTTGAAGAAGCCTCGAGAGAGCGGATAACTGTAGTCACGGAGAAAAAAGAGTTTCATCCAGGCATCGCCGACGATATAGTTGTGATCCTTCAGAATCAGGTCGTCAGACCCGACATGCTCTGCGAGATAGCGCGATGCTCGGAAGGTTTCGACGGCTGAGAGCGCTTTGCTTTCGGCGAGGAGGGATTGGCCATTGTCGTATGAACCACTCCCGACGGAAAAAAAGAAAGCAACAAAAGAAAAGAGAAAGACGACGAGGCTCGGGAGGGTGTAGCGCCTGCGTACGGTGCGGAGTGTATCGAAGCTCTGTACGAGGGCAAAGGCCGAGAGGAGCCCCAGCGGGAACGAGAGGTAGGCGCCGATCCGGTTCGAGGGGATGTTGATAAAAAGGAGATGCGGAAACAGCGTCATGATGAGGAGGATGCCACCCCAACCAATGAGGACGGCACTGGCATAGCGCTTCTTGTCACGCAAAAAGGCGATGAGACAGAGTCCAGCGAGACCAAAGGCTACCCGTGCTTCACCTGAGGAAAAGGTTACCTGATAGAGCGAGAGTCCAGTTCGAGTGGTCTTGGTCGGGGTACCGAGAGCAGTACCGACGGCGCTTTGCTCGATATAGGTAGGCATGGCCACCAGAAAGAAAAAGAGGCATGCCAGACCAGCCACCATGAGTGGCTTTGGCTGAAAGAAAAGAGTCAACCAGGTGCGGAGTGTTTCATGAAGGGTACGCAAGTGAAAGAGAAGGGCGACCACGACTGTTGCTGTGAGCGCAAAAAGAGTGATGAGTGTACTCAAATGGTGGATGTAGGCCAAAGTAAAGGTGAGAAAAAATCCGAGCGCCAAGAAGTCTCCGCGCTTGTCACGAATGGCACGAAAGTAGGCAAAGATGATGAGCGGAATAAAAAAGTTCCCAAGGGTATTTCCGACTACCCCACCGGAGACGAATTTTGCCTGCGGTGATGCGAGCGTGTAGAGCGGACCAAAGAAAAGGAGGGTCGCGAGCGCTATGCGTTCCGGCGTAAAGAACGTCTGTGCGGGAGTAGATTCCGTGAAACTCTCGGCCAAGGTCCGAGCGAGGACAATGAGCGCGAGAAGCGCCATCAAATTGATGAGAAAGAGGAATACGATCGGGAAGGCAGTGAAGAAACCGACACCGGAGAGGAGGGAAATTGCCGCAAACGGGAGATGTTCACCGATAATAAAATCAGCAATCGGTTCTGGGTCGCTTAGCGAATAGGCGCCATCAGTTCCAGTGACAATATCACGCTTGGCATAGAGAGGGAGCAATCCGGTAGTGGTGATAAGCTGTGACCAGTACATGTGGTGTCCCAAGTCAGTCGATGTGGGGAGGACGGCATGCGAGAGGTAGAGCGTTTTGATGAAAAAAGTAAGTACGATGAGGGAAACAAAGAGAATTGATCCACGTCGGCTCCACTGGAGAGGAGAGATGGATGGCGTATGCTCTGATTGCTTCTCCAGTCTTGATCTTAGCGTGAGTCCACCCGCCATAACAGCAAGGAGCGAGAGTACGAGGAGACTGAGTGATACGGGAGTAAAGCGAACGCCGGCGAGGCCAAGGAGGATCATGCCAAAAATGAGGAGTCCAAGTCCTAATCCGAATGAAAAAATCCAGGTTTCAAGTGGCGATAAGCGACTCTCGCGGTCAAGGAAGAGACAAAGCAAAAGCCAGCCAGGGATAAAAAAGAGTGCCCCGGTGGCGAGAAGTATGAGAGATGTATCCGTAAAAGCGGTCATGAATGTAAACGAGAGAGAGCGCTGACGTAACGCTCCGAGATTTGATCCCAGTGAAAATGTTCTTTCGTATAGCGGGCGGCTCGTTCGCCGAGCATCCGTCGCGTACCCTCGTCAGTGATGAGAGGAGCGAGTGCTTCTACCCAGGCAGTACTCTCACCAGGTGTGACGAGGAGACCATTTTCTCCCTCTAGTATAGCATCCTTGAGACCCTGGAGATTAGATGAGACGACCGGTCGGCCACAGAGGGCCGCTTCAATCACGTTGATGCCAAATCCCTCCATGGTCCCAGGGACCTCGATATTGGGTGAGATGACGATATCGGCGGTGTGATAGAGGAGTTTGATATGGTCCCAGGGAAGATTGGTGAGGAGTGTGACTCGCTCTCCGAGTCCGAGATCAGTGACGGCGCTCACACAGGCGGGGTAGATATCAGTATCGCCGGGCGTGCTGTTC
>CAYNNJ010000081.1:0-4068 GCA_964398755.1 uncultured Bdellovibrionales bacterium | reverse complement strand
TATTCTCCTCCTTGCTTCCTTTATCGGTATCCGTCAGCCAGTGGCGCTCGAGATGGGCATTGTCTTTGATATCGTCATCTGGATGATTATCGCTCAAGTGTTTATTTCTATGATCTATCGACAGTTCGGAACACTCAGTGTCGATAAGATGAAGCGTCTCATTGAAGATTAACCCTGTATGGCAATGCTCCTCACTTTTCTCATCGCTCTCCCACTTCTCGCCGCGTGTTTTATCGCGCTCCTTGAGGCCAAGCATCGTCGGATTATCGAATGGGCGGTCATGGTGACCGGGGGTGTGGAGCTTGTGCTCGCGCTCGCTCTCGTCCCGGCAGTGCTCACCGATGGCCGAGTCGAGGCCTCGGCGCTCTTTTCGCTCGATGCCTTGGGCGCCTTTGTGTCGCTCCTTATTGCTCTCGTGGGGTGCTTTGCGAGCGTCTACTCAGTTGGATATCTCCGTGCCGAGAGTGCCAAAGAAATCGTGGGACCGAGTCGGGTCCGACAGTACTTTCTCCTTCTCAAGCTCTTTTTCTTTGCGATGTTTCTTGCGGTCGCGACCATGAGCCCGGTCGTGATGTGGATTGCTATCGAAGCGACGACTCTTTCGACCGCTTTCCTCATCAGTTTCTACAACAAGCAATCAGCAACCGAAGCCGCTTGGAAGTACCTCATTTTGAACTCCTTGGGACTCCTCTTGTCGCTCTTGGGGACACTTCTCTTTCTCGCGCTCCCGGAACTCCGTGAGGGGTCACTCACCTGGAGTGAGCTCCGAGCCAGTGCCAGTACGATGGAACCTTTGATTGTCAAGATTGCCTTTGTCTTTGTGCTCGTAGGGTACGGAACCAAGATTGGATTTGTTCCGCTTCATTCCTGGAAGCCCGACACCTACTCCAAGGCGCCGACACCAATCGCGGCCCTCCTCTCGAGTGTACTCCTGAATGTCGCCTTTCTGGCGGTCCTCCGCTTCAAAGGACTCACGGATACGGCTATCGGCAGTGGCTTTTCTTCAGAGCTCCTCATGCTCTTCGGGACGCTCTCGATCGCGGTCGCAGCACTCCTCATCTTTGTTCAGAAAAACTACAAGCGTCTTCTCGCGTATTCAAGCATCGAACACGCCGGTCTCATGGCGCTTGGATTTGGGTTTGGCGGGGTGGGCACGCTCGCGGCGCTCCTTCACATGCTCTATCATTCGCTCGGTAAGGCGCTCGTTTTCTTCGTGGCTGGCAATGTGTTCTTGAAGTACGGGACGACCAAGATGCACCAAGTGACTGGTATGCTCCGATCTCTCCCTGTCTCTGGTCCAATTTTCTTTGTCATCCTCTTGGCGCTCCTCGGTTTGCCCCCGTTCGGTCTCTTTACGACCAAGTTTCTCATGCTGTCAGCTGGGATGGAGACCGCACCGTATGTGGTTGGTGGTGTCCTTGTCGCCCTCTCGGTTATTTTCTTTGGATTTCTCCGTCATGCTCATGCCATGCTCTTTGGAGCGCCCGATGAAACGGTGACCACTGGTGAACAGAATGCCCTCACCCTGTGGCCGGTCGCCCTCCTTCTCTGTCTCTTTTTTGTCCTCAGTTGGTACCTCCCGACCCCACTCTCGGAGCTGGTGGAAATGGCGGTGACCAGTCTCTCGCTCACTCGTTAGCTCTATCCCTATGTCAGAAATGTTGCTTCATCGCTACGGTCTCGCGTATCCCACGAAAGAAGAGGGGAACCTCTTTACGTTTGAGGTACCTGCGACTGAACTCCCGACCGTCATCGAGTCTCTCCGCCGGGAACATATGTTGCCACTCAAGACCGTGGTAGCGACCGATGAGAGGGCCCTCCTCGGAGCTTTTCAGATTCGCTATGTATTTGCGGTGCCCAAGGAAAATATCTGTATTGTTCCGATGCTCACCGTGTCGCCGGTGACGCTCGAGTTCCCATCACTTACCGCTATCGATCATCAGTTTGCGACCTACGAGGAAGAGATCAAGACATTCTTTGGACTCACACCGACCGGTCGCCCCGAGGCGAAGCGCATTATCCTCCACGGAGAAAATTACGGCGCCGATGTTTATCCACTCCGCAAGGACTTTGCCTGGGATACCAAGATAGTGGCTCCGACCGAGCCAGCGTTCCCGACTTTTCAGGAATACCAGGGCGAAGGAGTGTATGAAATTCCTGTCGGACCAGTCCATGCTGGCATCATCGAACCAGGTCATTTCCGTTTTAGTGTGCTCGGTGAAGAAATTCTCCGGCTGGAACCACGACTCGGCTATGTCCACAAGGGAACCGAAAAATTGTTTGAACATCTGACGCTTGAGAAGAAACTCACGCTCGCGGAACGTATTTCGGGAGATAGCTCGTTCCATCACGCGCTCGCCCTCGCGCAGGCTGTGGAGTCACTAGCGGGGGTCACGGTGCCGGATCGGGCCCGACTCCTCCGTGTCGTCTATGCCGAACTCGAGCGCCTGGCCAATCACTGTAACGATCTCGCCTTTATTCTCCTTGATACCGGGTTTAGTTTTGGTGGCAGTCATGGATCACGCCTCCGTGAGCGGATCATGCAGTGGAATGAGCGGCTCACCGGGAGTCGCTTCCTCCGTGGCGTGGTTACCTATGGGGGAGTGACCCGAGACATTGAGGCTTCCACTATCGAGGCTCTCCATGATGATCTGGAGCTTATAGAAAAGGACTATATGGAAGTGATGGCGGTCGTCAAAGAAAGTGACTCGGTCGCCAATCGTCTCAAGGGGACCGGACGTCTCTCGCCCGAAGTGGCACATGATCTCGGGGCGGTAGGTATCGCGGCTCGGGCCTGTGGTGAGGAAATTGACGCTCGCGCGGATTACCCCTACGCTGCCTATGATATGGTCCAGTTTGGGATTATGACCGAAAAATCAGGGGACGTGTATGCTCGCTTCCGCGTCCGCGCCCGTGAAGTGACCCAGTCGTTCCGGCTCTTGAACCAAGCTTTGGCCCTCCTCGTTCATGAAAAAAGCGCTCTTGTGACTCCGCTCGGGACGCTCCCGGCCAATCGTTCGGCTGTCGGTATCGTCGAAGGATGGCGGGGTGATATCGTATATTTCGTCATGACCGATGGCAGTGGTGCCGTCTCCCGCGTCAAGGTACGTGACCCTTCATTCTTGAACTGGCAGCTCTTCCCGCACGTGATCGGTCAGGATATGGTGCCGGACTTCCCACTTATCAACAAGAGTTTCAATCTTTCCTACACTGGAAACGATCTGTAGGATTCTTTCCGCGAAGCCTTCCCAACAAGCAACTCTCTTGTGCCGTGAAAACCCCAGCGGGGCTTTCACTACTGCTTCCCCGAAACTTTTTACTACGTAAAAAGACCATGCTTTCGGGTCCAGGTGTGCCCAAGAGAATTCTTGTTGGGCAGCTTTTTTGTTTTTGGGGTTTATGAAGCGAGAATGAGAGCGAGGAGCTCTTCACGAGTATCGACGGTCGGGGTCCCGGTCGCCATGAGCGCCTCCTTGCTATTCAGTCCCCAGGTGACGGCGATAATATCGAGTTTGGCCCCACGGCAGGCTTCGACGTCGCGGACTTCGTCTCCAACGTACAGAGTTTCCTCTGCATTGAGCCCCTCGCATTTGAGCGTGGCTCGGAGTGATTTGGCTTTATGAAAGAGTCGCCCGGAAGCGATAAAATCAACGGGGAGCGCGTAACGGGTCGCAATGGCCTCGATGGTGTCCTGTCTACTGGAAGAGACGATACCGAGTCGATAACCGCGATTTTTGAGGTCGTGGAGGAGCTCTGGGATGCCCGGAAACAGCATGACCTCTGATACTCGCTTCTTGTATTCAGCACGTCCACGTTCGAGCAAAAAGGGGAGGAAAATAATCCGCCAGCCGAGTCGTTGCCACACCAGTTGCTTGAGGGAGAGATGCTTGAGCGAGAGTCGCTCTTCCGGAAGGATGGGTGAGAATTTGAATTGCTGGGCCATCTGATTCAAGATATCGAGAAAGAGTGGTTCGATATCGACCAGGGTGCCATCGAGGTCAAAGATGATGGTTTTTTTCATGAGTGGAGTGTTAGAAGAGTGGGCGGAGGAGCATAAAGGCAGTGAGG